>JBCCFC010000459.1:0-9500 GCA_039029935.1 Chloroflexota bacterium | reverse complement strand
GCCGAACGCGAAGGTGGAGAACCTGCTCCCGACGGCGATGCGCGCGTACCTTCTGACTCCTGCTCAGTCGTCTTATCTTCTGCCGTGGTCGCTGTAGAAGCTGCTGCCGAAGGTGACGGTGAAGAAGCTGCTGCCGAGGAAGATGGCGAAGAAGCTGCCACCGAGGAAGATGGCGAAGAAGCTGCTGCTGAAGAGGAAGTTGCGCCCAATGTCTATTTCCAACAGCCAACCAATAACGCCATTGTTCCGCCAACATTCACTGTCAAGATGGCTGCGGGTGGATTGGCCGTTGACCCAGCGGGTGATATCGTTGAAGGTTCAGGTCATATGCATATTCTCGTGAACGAAGACTTTATTGCGCCCGGCGAAGTCATTGTCAATGATGAGACACACTTGCATTATGGTGATGCATCGCTTGTCACCGAGGTAACACTGGAACCAGGGACATACACACTTCGCCTACAATTTGCCAATGGCGCACACATTGCCCTTGAGGGTGATGAATACCGCGACGAGATCACGGTTGAAGTGGCCGAAGATGCTGCTGACCAGAGCGTTCGCTTTGTCACACCACAGGAGGGCGATACCGTCACATCTCCATTTGACGTCGAGATGGCTGCAACGGGGCTAATGGTGGAGCCAGCAGGTGATATTGTGGACGGTTCCGGCCACATGCATATTTTGGTGAACGAAGACTTTGTAGAAGCAGGCGAAGTCATCGTCAACGATGAGACCCATCTGCATTATGGCAAAGCGCAGTTAGTGACAACGGTTGAGTTGGAGCCTGGCGAGTATACGCTGCGATTGCAAATGGCAAATGGTGCACATATTGCGCTTGAAGGCGACCAATATCGCGACGAAATCACGATCACAGTTGGTGAATAACCTTTTACAAAACTACTCTTTTTGCGCCTAATAAAGTAGAATACAGTTAGACTGACGAATCTCACATATCATCACCATAACGATGGTGATGATATGTGAGATTTTTTTATTCCTAAATGACTGGTATTTCTGTTTTTGGGTTTTGTGTAGAAATGACATTGAGCTTATCGGGAATATTTGTTATTGTATGCAAAATATGCCGTGCAGATGATTTTTGTACTAAATGAGGTGCATTGACTATGGAACGTGTACTTGAACCAAGAATTAATTCTTCTGTGTTAACAGAACCACCGGAGAAAATTTATGAAAAGGCTCCTGAAAAAATATCAACAGGTAAAAAGAAAAAACGAAGTCCGATTATCCCAATTAAACAGCGAATCCGAAAATTGTCACCAGAGGAACGTTTGCGTCAGTCGATTGCGCTAGAACGTCCTGCTTGGATACCAGATGACATCACGGACAATTGGGATACGGACCCGTATGCCTATCAAACAGAGGAGGAATCCATGTCTGCTGGTTGGGTACATAACGATAGTTTAGGTGATATGCGGAGCGACATGAAAGGCATTGCCAAAGAGCGAGGGTGGCAGCTCTATACGGACAACTTTCTGCTCTATCGTAACAACGAAAAGAGTCGAGATAGGGTTGCGCCTGATTTATTGATTGTACCCTATCGAGATAAAAAGACGTTGACATCTTCTTACGATATGGAGACACAGCCAATGCCTTTGTGTGCGATGGAGATTGTGTCGCCATCGAGTAAAAACAAAGATGAACAAATCCATCAACTCTATGTTGAGTATCTTAATATCCCGACCTGTGTTGTCATTTGGCTGATTGACGACGATGGCAACTATCTGGATGATCCATCCATTGATGTATGGCAGAGAAATCCAGAAACGGGTCGTGCAGAGAGTGCAACGCCTGATAATGAGGGCAGGTATTATTTGCCTGAACTTCAGCTATGGATTGGTCTCAAAGAAAATGCCGTCTATTTTGTGGATGATGTCACGGGACAGATGTTGGTGGATGTAGGGACAGAACGGCTGATGCGTCAAGCGGCAGAGCAACGCGCTGAACAGGAGGCGCAACGCGCTGAACAGGAGGCACAACGCGCTGAACAGGAGGCGCAACGCGCTGAACAAGAACGTCAAGACCGTGAAGCTGCCGAGAAAAAAAATGAACAATTGCAGGCATTATTAGCACAACATGGCCTTTCACTATAGTCTGTTTTATGAAATAAAAATAAAATATTTTATGCAGTATTGCAGGGCGTAAATCTATGCTATAGAATTGTCTATACACAAGCTCATTAATGACGATTCTTTAAAGATGCATAAACTAATCGATGTTATACTAGGAGATAAACTAATGATTGAAGAACTATTAGAAATATTATTGGAAAGCAATCGTCAACCCACAAACCAACCCTTCCCCTCGCCAAGAGAGTCTCAAGGACTGCCTGAACTTGTGCCCCAAGACAATTCACAAAATTTCCCAAGCGGAGGCAATAGCAGTCCATGGGGAGACCTGTTAGAGATTTTCTTAGAGGGGGCGTTGGGCGGCAATGAGTCAGTGCCAGAACAGCGACAAGGCGGCTGGGGCAATCCACAAGAGATTGAGCAGTTCCCGTCGCAGCCTATGCCAAGAGATGAACCCTCGTCAGGTGGTGGTATCCTATCTGGCGGGTTGGGCATGTTGCTCGAACTCTTTCTGGGGGGTGGTAAACGCAACAATGTTGGTGCAAATCCACTGCTTGCACCAATCACCAATGCATTGGCCGAACGGTTGAATATCTCACCGCAGATGGCGTCCATTATTGTCAGTTTTGCTGTCTCTTTGATTGTAGAGCGAGTGCGCAACGGTGGTGGCGTATCGAGCGACGACGCTGGCAATCGCACACCCAGTGGCGGACTGGACTTAGACGATTTGCTCGATTCGGATTTCTTGATGTCGCAGCGCGTCACCGAGCAGCTGGCCGAGCAGACGGGATTGGATGAAGAAGAGGCGGCTCAAAGTTTACGTGAGGCGATGGTTCTCTTGAATGGTGGGCAGCTTGCAGAAAAGGAAGAACCAGTCACACGAAGAGATGCTGGTTCAGACGAGAACATAGACGCAAGTGAGTTGGGGCATTTGCTCGATACATGGGAAACAGATTGATAGGGAGAAATTTTTATGGCACAAGGTATAGATCGTACACTGATAAAAAATGTTCTACCAGCCGTTGTACAGGTTGTTGCACTGAAACGAGGATTATTGGGCAACTATTCACCTGCATGGACAGGCTCTGGGACAATTGTAGACCCGCGTGGCATCATTCTCACGAATTGTCATGTCGCCAACCCAAGCGCAATGGGTATGCCGTCCCCCAAGGCAGACAAACTTGGCATTGCCATCACCGAACGCTCCGATGAGCCACCCGCACTCACGTATCTGGCCGACATCACTGTCCAAGCACCGCATATGGATTTAGCTGTCCTCAAAATTGTACGCCGCATGGATGGCAAGTCGATTTCACGACTCAAACTGCCCTCCATTCCGCTGGGCGATTCAGATAGGCTTGAATTAGGTGACATGATGTCAATCTTTGGTTATCCGGGCATTGGTGGTGACACCGTTACCTTTACCTTTGGCAGCGTCTCTGGGTTTACACGCCAGAAAGATGTCACCGATGGGCGTGCATGGATTAAAACCGACGCCACCATCTCTGGGGGCAACAGTGGTGGTACAGCCGTCAACCAAACAGGCTTTTTGGTCGGCATCCCCACGCAAGCCGCAGCAGGTACGGGGGTTTCACCCGTAGATGCTCGTCCTGTCGTTGACACCAATCGTGATGGCCGTGTTGACCAACGTGATACCCCAATGGCAATTGGCGGTTTTATCAACGGCCTCCGTCCCGTCAACCTTGCCAAACCATTGCTTGCCAAAGCGGGCGTCAACATATCAGGTGGCACACCGAGCCGATTACCCGCACAAGCACCTGCACCACAACCGACGCAACGTCCAAGTAGCTCCAGTAGTGGTGGTTCCAGCAGTGGCAGTTCTAGCAGCGGCTCAAGACGACGTTCGGGAGGCGGTCTCAAACGCTTTGATGAGACGCCAGAGCAACCACAACAGGATATCAGTGGGGATAGCCGCGTACCAACTGTCATGGATATGGTCTTCTGTGAGCAGGTGACACGTGATGGGATGCCCATCAATCCATCCGCCATTCTCCGTAGCGGCGTCAATCAAGTTTTTGCCAGCTTTGAATTTGACTGGATGCGCAATCGCACCAATTGGAGTCAGCACTGGACATATAACGGTCAATCATTGCATGAGGCAGCGGATAAATGGGAGGATGGACCACGAGGACGCAAGACCCTTGCAATTTCTAGTCGTGATGCCCTGCCTGATGGTGAGTATCAACTGACGATTAAAGTCCGTGATAGCGTTGTCGGTCAAGGTGCGGTCACGGTGGGTTCACTGCAGGAAGACAAAGACACAGAGGTATCCGGCCAAGTGATTGACCGTGCCACCAATAAAGGGCTGGCAGAGGCACTGGTCATTGCGCTCAAACCTGGTATCAAAACGGCTGACTTTATCCGTGATCAAAAACGCGAATACGCCTATACCTCTGTCAAAACAGACCGACGGGGACGCTATACCCTGCCCAAGCAATTGCTCAAAGGGCAGTCCTATGGGCTTGTTGTCATCGCACGTGGCTATCGTGACATGGCAATTGACGGTGCGTTGCGCATCAACGAGACCGCACCAGAGCGCAGCCAAATTTTCCCTGTGCCGATGATGAGGAGTTAAATTTGTGAAATGGTCAAGCTGTGATTGACCATTTCACGAAAATCGACAGGTTCTTAAATTATCATGTATAATGAGCCATGATTTAGGTACAAAGCAATGACGTATTATTGACGTATTGGTTTTTGACAAAAAGGAGTTTGTATATGCAATCGACCCAAACAATTTTATTGGATGATGTCGCAGAAAAAATTATCCCAAACTCAGTCATCAAGAAAAAGAACGCAACCAAGCATAAACGCAAAACGCATTATTTTGATGACCATACATCGTTAGATAATCGTCTTCCAAGCAATAACCTAAGATGGACGACAGGTTCATCATATACGCAATGCGATGCTATCGATCTGGATAGTCCAACACTTGATTCGCTAGCAGACGGTGATACGTTGGATGGTCTGAGAATCTCACTTGAGGATTATTGGTCAAAAGTATATGATAAAACCGAGCGATTCTATGAATGGAATAACGGCATCTTGGAGGAAAAACCCAGAATGGCTCAACTCAGAAAGTTTTTAATCTGTAAATGGTTTCTTCATCTACTGTACGATTATTTGTATGTGAATCCGATTGCAACTGTCATTCAGTCGGATATGGGCTTTGGATTTCCACGATCCAGCGGCGGTACACAAGTTCGTGGACCCGATATCGGCATTGTCCTGCATACAAATCCTGTTCAGTTGGGGGAATGGGACTACTCCTATCAAGGCATTTTTGATCTATGCATCGAGTTGGTTTCAGACTCTAGAAGAGAACATATTACACGGGATACACAAGAAAAACGAACCGAATATGCCCATGCGGGTGTCACCGAATATTTTATTTTGGATGACAGCCGCCCTCCTCGACCAAATGAAACGGCTTTCTATCGACTACACCCAAGCGGTATTTATCAACCCATTCAACCTTTGAATGGCATCATCACCTGTTCAGTTCTGCCTGACTTCCAATTTCGTCGTCAACATCTCCTTACGCAACCAGACCTTGGGACCTTGCTAGATGATCCTGTCTACCAAGGATATATCTTGCCACATGCTCGAGCGGAGCGATTGGAAACTGAAAGAGAACGACAACGTGCGGATGAAGAACAACGACGTGCAGATGAAGAACAGCGACGTGCGGATGAAGAACAGCGACGTGCGGATGAAGAACAGCGACGTGCGGATGAAGAACAGCGACGTGCGGATGAGTTAACACAGGCATTGGCCGCAGAACGTGTATATAAAGAGCAGTTACATACATATCTCACATCATTAGGGATTGATTTGCCTGAGAACTTACAATAGATAATTATACCGCTTTACGGTTGAAACGTATAGTTTATCAGCCAATTCAACTTTTAGTCGTCCGGAATTAGCTACATCGGACGTTAAATGCTCGCCGTTCACAAACCTAGTGAGCTCGCCATGCCAGGCCTCATGTTGAGGAAGAGTGGGTCGAAGCGAGTACAGTTAAATATCTTGGTATATTTAATTGGTAGCCATAACTTATGACACAACGACGAGGACCGTCTTTATTTATTATTATCGCGATTGTCGCCTTCTTTTTGCTGCGTGGCTTTCTCTCTGGTCCACCTGCGGATGAGCCAATTGGCGATGGCATAGGTCAAGATGACGGCGGTATTGTGATCCAAGAAGAGAACGCAGCGGAAGAGCCAGCCCCTGCCAACGCCCCCGCCGAGTCAGATTCAGCAGACACGAGTCAACCCGAAATCATCACTGGTGACATCTTTAGTCAAGAGATCATGGTTGAGGATGTGCGCTGGGCATTTCTCGACGCTTTCAACCAAGGAGCAACCATCGAAGGCGGCGGCTCATTAGACGATCTCAAAGCCGAAGGTACATTTGTGCTGGTAACAATTGAAGTGACAAACACGGGCGAAGAAGACCTGACCTTCATCGGGCTTGATCTCTATGACAGCAGTGAGACCAAATATGTCTTCTCGGCGGATGCTCTGTCCTATGTGGTCGAAGAAGAAGCCTGCAACGTCGTGCCGTTGGCTCCGGAAGCATCACAGATTTGTACGTATGTCTATGATGTCCCAGCGGCAGTTGTGGGCGAGCTGATGGCGATGGTGTCGAATTTGAGTTTGACTGGGGATCAGGTTAAGTATGTAGCGTTGGGTTTAGAGTAATGCTTTGGATGTTTGTCCACGCTCTTGGTTGAATTGGAAAGTATAAAATCGTGTCGAGGATTGAGGGAGTGCAGACGAACGTCAGAACCAATTCGCGCTCCCTCAACCCTCGACACGATTTTTGTTGTCGAAATGCTGTCTAACAACAGCTGCCTTACCCTTTCACCGAGCCAGCCGTCAATCCACTCACCAAATATCGCTGTAATGCTAAGAAAATCACCACAACAGGCGCAGCCCCAATCAACGCCCCTGCACAAAAAATGCCCCACCGATTGGCATATTGGTCACGGATAAAGAGACTCAGCCCCACCGCCAGCGTATAGTTTTCTTTGCTCTGGAGCATGATACGCGCCAATACAAATTCGGAATAGGTTCCCACAAAGATTAGCAGCCCGACCACGACCAAAATGGGACGCACCAGCGGCATAATCACGCGCCAATAGGTCTGCCAATGCGACGCACCGTCAATCTTCGCCGCTTCATCCAAATCACGCGGAATCGAATCAAAAAAGCCTTTCATCAGCCATGTGTTGACACCAAGGATACCACCCAGATAGAGCAAAATTAGCCCACCTTGTGTGTTAATCGCCAGCCAGGGGACATAGCGGCCAATTTGTTGCAGAATGAGATAGAGGGCAACCATGTTGAGAAAGTTGGGGAAGACTTGGATCAACAGAATGGTTTGGAGCAGCGAACGGCGTCCACGAAAACGGAAACGGGAAAAGGCATAGGCGGCAAAGGCGATGAAGAAGACACCAATGACAGTGGTGATGGTGGCAAGGCGAATCGAGTTCCACATCCAGCGGCGGAAAGGGAAGAGTTCGCTTGTTAACAGTTCCACATAATTATCCAAATTGGCGCGCGGTGGAATCAGCGTTTGATTGACCAATGAATTGTTTGGATTGATGGACGCAGAAAAAATCCAGACAATGGGAAATAGGGCATAGAAGAGGACGATGAGCGCAAGGAGTATGCGAAAGATCAGCCCCATGCGTTGCTGCTGTTTGATGGACCCCATTTGCTGACTGTTTGTTGTTGCTAGGCTAGACATTTTCAGAGACCTCCTCCAACATATTCGTGTAGCGGAACTGGAAGTATGTAATCACCACCAGAATGAGAAAAATGGCAACCGTAATGGCAGCGGCGTAGCCCAAATCTGCACCGCGCCCACTGCTAAAGGCAAGACGAAAGGTGTAGGTCACGAGGACATCGGTATGACCCACAGGTGTCGCTGTCCCGCTCATCGGTGGCTTGCCTTCGTTGAAGAGGTCAATGAGAACAAAGTTGTTAAAGTTGTAGGCAAAGGACGCCACTAGCAATGGCCCAATCGAAATCAGCAGCAGTGGCAGCGTAATGGTCCAGAACTTTTGCCTTGGATTTGCACCATCAATGTCAGCGGCTTCATAGACATCTGTTGGCAACGCCTGTAATGCCCCTGTTGAAATGACAAACATATAGGGAAACCCTAGCCATAAATTTACCAGCAGAATCCCAATTTTGGACCAAACTGCATGGGTAAACCAAGGCGGTGACGCGCCAAAAATTTGGGCAAGTGCAAGGCTAAAGACGCCATGCTGGGGGTTCATCAACCCGACCCAGATGGGTACACTGATGAAGGCAGGAATTGCATACGGAATGAGGATCAGCGAGCGCGTCAGTTTGCGGAAAGGCATTCCTGGTGTATCAAACATGATTGCCAGAAATAGCCCCAATGCAAATGTGGTGAGTGCGGAGAGGGCGGCAAAGGCGACCGTCCACACAAAAACAATCAGGAATGGACCGCGTAGCCCTGGACTGGTGATAAGCCGTTCAAAGTTTCTTGCACCAATGGGTACACGAAAGCCAGGACGCAAAATCTCACCATTATCCGCCGTAAATGTCCCTTCAACAGGGCGATAAAGTGTGCCGTTTTCGTTATTGACCATCAAATCGCGTTCAGCATCATAGGTATAGCGTTGCTGGAACTGTGCCGCTTTGCCGATCTGTTTGTCACTCACACGAAACGTGTTGGGTGGCACACCAAACTCAAGCTCAACCAACTGGCTGGTGTGACGCAGGCGCGCAATTTTATCAAGTTGTTGATAGCCATCTACACTTTCAGGCAACTCGCCGGACGCCGAGAGCACGGCTGGCTCTGGTTCGACACCAGGGCGCGCAACCACCGTTTCGCCTGTTTCGCTGTTGGTCAACATCAGCAAGTAGTTCCCCTCCGGCGACAGATAGGCCACCCAGTCATAGAGTGCTGCCCCTTCGGGCAAATAGGTTTCTTTCTCAATGAGTTGAATGGATAACGGTTTGGTCAAGAAATGTCCATCTCCATAGTTGGTAAAGGCTGTGTAAACCGTTGAGACGATGGGGTAGGCGACCATCACAATGAGCAGCGCCAGTCCCGGCGAAATCCAGCGCAAGGGATAGAGGTCTTCACGTAGGAAAACGACATTTAGCATTACGGTGACGATGGCAAGGACAACGCTCAGTGCAATGCTACCGTCACGCAGCATGTTGTAGAGCAGATAGACCGCCACCGCGTCAATGACGGCTAATGCACCCAACCGAAGAAGAAGCGAAGAAAGATTGAATGATGAAGATGAAAAAGGGGACGCATTATGCGCTGCCAGTAGGACTGATAGACGTTGTAGCGAGCCTTGAGCTGCTGAAGTCGGAAGCGCGCGGCGGTGTTCCGAGG
>JBCCFC010000458.1:0-9510 GCA_039029935.1 Chloroflexota bacterium | reverse complement strand
CAACCACGCGGATTGGGCACGTAATCCCAAAGAAAGAGAATGGATGAGTAAAGCCTGTTCTGGTTGGCTGGATTGGGCAATCTGGTTTAAAATCCATTGCACAAATGTCGTATATGGTTCGCTAATATATTGGTAGACACTAGAAACATTACGATTTTCTGAATTCTGTGTAAAAATGGAATTAAATTCCTGTTTGATTAAGGTTTTTACATCAACTGGAGACTGAAATACCCATTCTGACATGGCTGGGTGTTGTAGCAAATTTGTTGCAATCTCCTCTAAGTTTACAACGTTAATCACCTCTTCATCAACTTTCGCCTTATCAGAATTCGGTTCTGTACGGCTTTTTTGATGCTGGCGTAGGCTGATCGTATGTCTAACGTCAGATTTATTTGAATCATCAGCAACCTTAAGGTCCTCTTCAACACGATTGGATTCCATCTCTGCCCATACTTCTTTTAAGTTAGGTGCGATTGTCGGTTTGTCAAATTGCCACAAAAAACCACAGTACACTTTGTAATCGAGTGGGAGCACGGCTGGCTCACTTGTGGATTCGCCAGATGCATGATTCGTTGGGACCAGTGGTGTGCTCGCCTGTTCCCAGTGTAGATGTAATGCACGTTGGAGCAACCATCGCGCATAATCAAGCGGAATCCGCAGCAGTTCAGTTGGGGTACGACCATCTAGATTCATTGTCGTCTTTTGACCAATATCGGGAAATGCAGGGAAGTGAATGTCAGGAACAGTTTCGTCTGCAAATAGCTGCATGATGCCCCTGCCGTGATTGACCAAGAACCCTAGCAATACATTCGTAGTTGGGCGTTGTCTGTTCAAAATTGGGTCGAAAGAATCTCTAGGTGTATTATCAGGTGCATTGTAGAGTATCCAGATCGACTGGCTCCCCGATGGATCAGCGGGGCTCATCAATGCATACCAATGATCTTGGGATGCAGGCGTATGACGCTTACCCCGAAATTGTAATCGACGTAATGTCCGCTCGGCGACCTGTGCTTTGGCCGGAGGTAAGGCAAAACGCAGCATATGGAGCGAGGCTCTTGCCCCTTCTGCACCACGCTGTGTTATCTCTTCGTCCTCATCAGAGTTCGCTTCAGCCGTTGCCATTGTAACCAAGGCATTCATCGCCGCATCCGCGACCGGCTCATCATTATCTTGCGCCAATACTTCTAATAACGGCAGTTGCTCAAGCACTGGAAGTCGCTGCAACATATCGAGGACCATATAGGCAATGTTGGGGCCAGCCTCATGCATCTGTGTGACATATTCGATCAAAATATGACGATTGGTCTTTGCTTCCTCCAATGCTTCACAAAGACTTTGAAAGGCCACGTCGCTGGTGTTGTCTAAATCTGCAACCAGTGCTGGGGGCAAATTTTCGCCAAGAAACCGCTCTAAAATTAATGCGCCAGTGACGCGGATTTGCGGCGAATTGTTCCGATTGGCAACCACGCTACGCAATTTGCCCTTAATTTCGTCTTGGGGTAGCAGGTTGGCAATGTGTCCTAGCCCACCACGTAATTGGCTACTGGTGGTGTCCAGGTGCTTGATGACAGTACTGATGACCAAGGACTCTGGATAGGTATGTACAATGCTTCGCGCGAACTTGCTCAGTTCAGCTTCGGTTGTAGATGCTTCCATCGCAGCGATCTCCTGCGCGAGTTGGCGACGCTGCTGGAAAGTGTTGATAATCTTTTTACTCATAGGGAAGATTATAGTTGAAGAGTTGAAGAGTTGAAAAGTTGAAGGGTTGAAGAGTTGAAAAGTTGAAGGGTTGAAGAGTTGAAGAGTTGAAGGGTTGAAGAGTTGAAGGTAATAGGCCATTATTTTCAACCTTTCAACCTTTCAACCCTTCCACCTTCCACCTTTCAACCCTTCAACCCTTCAACCTTTGTCCTATCCTTCATGACTATGCACAGGCGAATGCCCATGCATCACACCCTGCTGATGCATCCGCTGATGGAGCCGATTATACGCGGACTCCAATGTTGCCCGCATCTGCTTGAAACGCACGGCATCCGGTCGGGGAGCCAATGTATCTACATAGGCGATTGAGCCTTCAATCTGCTCTAACACGGCTACTGCATCCGGCTCGGAGAAGAGTTCTTTGCTATCGACGACTACCTGCACAGCACTGGTATGGGCGGCGATCTCCTCTGGATTGTTCTTGTAGGAGCCACGCACACGCACCGCCACCCACGTGGAGCGTTCGATACGGATTTCTGTGCTGCCAGTCAGCGATAATGTGCCATCGCTGTTAATCTGCTCATACACCAGCCCACCGACAATGATTTCGACCTGTGTCATGGGCATAGCTGCAGATTCGACTTTCCACGTGACATTGACTGTGCCACCATTGCCGGGCAGTTCAACTATGCTGCCAGGATTTTGTCCTTCCACGACCAGATCAACCAATGGACCAACGGTTGCAAAGGTATTGCCAGCGCGCACTGCTGCCATCCAGTTCTCATAGGTGAATTCAAGGTCGCCCATGTGGGCATAGGTACGGATACCGCCGAGTAGCATGGATGCGGCCATCTTGTCAGAGCCACCGACCAGCGGGATGTGATAGCCCAGATTGAGATAGCGATACCAGTCAGCCAGCCCATATGGGTTGATCTGTGACATTGTGAGCGGGTTAAAGGTCATGAGTTCCATGCCGTTAATCAGTCCCAATACAGCGTCGGCAGCGCGCTCCAATTGCGGATTAGGTGCATGGGGCATCACCACCAGCCCGCCTTGGTCGATACAGCGCTGCGCCCACTGTGCCATGCTCAACTCCTGTGGATCGCCTACTGCCGATTCGGAGGGGCCGCCTGTACAGAGTGGGTTGATCATATAGCCCGAATAGCCCAACAGCGAGATATGCCCTAGCGTCTGCATCCGGTTTTCTGTGCCGACACGCACCAAGAATTCGCCATCACCCCCAAACTCCTTGGCCCCCAGCGTTGTGCGACCATCAAAATCAGTGACGTTGCTAAACATCTCACCCCATTGACTTGCCAGCAGGTTGACGACATTGACCCCTTCCGCTTGGCCTTCGAGTAATGCTGTCTGTGGGCTGAGGAAATGCACATGCGTATCCGCTGTCACCCAGCCCCGTGCGCGCCAGTCCAGCACACGCTTGATTTCAAAGGTCAGTTCCTCAGTCTCTGGCGTAATTTCCACAACCGTACGCAACGGCTCAATCTCATAGCCGCGTGTGATTTCTACATAGACATTGCCCAAGGGCAGGTCCATATCACAGTGTCCGGGAATGTAGGCGTAGTGGTTGCGACCGTTGACAAACTCACCATAGTTGTCCTCAAACCAATGGGGATTGACACGGCGGTGTTGATTCTTGGGTGGCAGATATTCACCCGCCTCGCCATGCATGTGAAAACGCACAGGCACGGGTGTGGTCGAACCTTGTTCTACCACTTTGATCGTTACTGGGCGATTGGCTTCCCCCACCGCCGCAACACTATCGCCACCTGATAGCTCACTCAACGCATACACTTCGCCTGTACTCAAATAGAGATTGGCGGCAGGATGTGCTGCGTATTCCACCACAACACGATTGGTCGATTGTGTCGGCTGTACAGTAGTTACATCCCCCAACCATTGGTTGCGATCATACTCTAACATGGCCCGTGCTGAAATTACCGTCCCTAAATCAATGTCAATGTCGGGTGGCTCCAGTTCTTTGATAGCATTGAGTGCCAGCCCCTCCGGCAACGTCAACTGTAGTTTCTTGCGTGTGCCGGGGCGCAGCGGATGATCAGCCAGCATCGTCGTCGAGATGCCATAAATCACCGACCGCTCCTCCTTGGGCGTACAGGTAATCGACTGAATCGGCTTCTCTGGATGTGGATTGGGCAGGGCATAGAGCCACAGTTGCTGGTTGCTTCGTTCACGACCAGCGAGATGGCGCGTTTCGCCCTTGCCATAGTCATACCAAGTGAGTCGTTCTAGGGCGTTGGCCTCGGTCGCTGATGGGAAGACATCAGGCTTGAGTGCGGGCAGAGCCTCAAATGCGCTGGCCCCCCATTGGATGTGTGTCTGTTGGATGGCAAAACGGCGGCGAATGGGTGTGGTGTGTTGAGAGCCATCCACATAGGTCAGCGTATAGTCGGAGACATGCTGTCCCAGTTCATTGCCATCAACGGCAAAGTCTGCAAAGCCATCCTGATAGTTGGTGATGCGGTCTTCGACAACGTGTAAAAACACGATGTAGGTGGCGGTGTGCGCTTGTCCAGCATCATCCACACAGGGGACGTCGATAGCCTCCTGATCTAGCAGAATCACGTTTGGTGCGGCCTGTTGTCCAAGTGCAAAGGGGATGCCGTGCAGACTCTGAGCCTCATAGAGGGAGACAATATCGTTGAGGGTGTCTAAGCCAACCAATGTGTCTGGAAGTATACTTCGATTTTGATTAAATCTATTTTCTAAATCAATCGGCGTAAATTGTGATGATGATGGAACAGTCATAAACTTTCTCCCTTGTAAGCATTTTGATAATTTGATACGTAAATTGATAGGAACGTTCATCCTATCTCATACGTCAAAAGTAGTAATAGTCGTTCACTCTGCCATTGTACATTTCATTGCCGCAACTGGTCAATCACAGCCAAGTACGTCAACAGACCATTTGTGTAAACGTAAGGGTAAACAAGTGAGTCAGTAATCGGTATTCGGTATCCGTGTACCGATCTACTGATTACTGACCACCGATGTACCACTTCACGCTTAAATTTATACGAATGAGCAACAGACCAACAGAGTATCCAAGACCCGATGTTTGTACACATGCAACCCCCTCCTAACCTCCCCCTGAGAAGGGGAGGAATTGTTCCCGCCTATATCTGGCCGGAATTGTTCCCACCCCTATCAGGGGAGGGCTAGGGAGGGGTCTGAGTACTTATGTGTACGCAGTGATTTGATAAGGAACCATCATGCATTTACAAGTTTACTCTGTTTTAGCCAATGCGATTCAATACGCAGGTATCTCGTTCAACCGTACTTTCTTATACTTTGTTAGTCATTTTTTTACCAACCATATCACACGAAGCGTGGCAGCATCCCTCATTCTAACCATCGGCTTTTTCGTTGCGCTCCAGCCCAATGTTGCCTCTGCAAAAGGCGTCTACACGGGTCATGATACGGTTAGAGATGTTGCCAACGATCATATCTCCAGCATTGATGTTGCCATGATCCGCATCGAAAAGCTGGCAAATGGTCAAGAGGCCGATGTCCCCAATGGCCCTGATATTTCTGTGGGCGACACCATTCTGCTTGAGTATGTGATCACCAATGTCGGGGATGAGGCCCTACAATCCATTATCGTTCGCGATAGCGATTTGGGCGATGTCACGCTGGCTTGCCCACAGACCGAATTGGCTGAGTTGGCCTCAATGGTCTGCAACGTGGTCATCACCGCCGAAGAGGGCATCAACGAAAGTTCGGCCACTGTGACAGCGACCACGGCTGACGGCACGTTGGTCACACATGCGGACGGCGTCTTCTATCGCGGTGTGCGTACAGACCTTGCCATTTCACAGGATGACAATCTGGATGAAATCATTCTCGGCTCATTGGATAATTTAGAGTATACCATTTCGTTTGAAAATCAGGGGCCAGGCGATGCCATCGATGTCGTCATTGTCAACAACTTACCCGCAGGTGTCACCCTCAACGAGATTGTGCGCACCAGCCCTGACCTTGGGCTACCCTCTCCACAAGGCTCCATTGACGATGGGTTACAACTTGTGTGGCGCATCCGTCGATTGTCAACCAACGAGACAGGTGAGATTGTCTTTAGTGTCAACATCACCTCCAGCCTGGCTGGGTCTACCATCAAAAATCAAGTCACCATTGTGAGTGACACGCCCGATGTCGATCTCAACGACAATCAACAGACTCGTGACACCGATGTCCCGTTGAATGGTGTGGCTGTCCCCACGGCCATTATGTTGGCTGATTTTAAGGCGACTATCCTCGACGACGGATTAAACGGTGATGGAATGACGATTCAAGTGATGTGGCATACCTTGGCCGAGATACAGACCAAGCAATTCGATCTATATCGCAGCACGACAGGTGACTTTGAGGATGCAGTCTTGGTCAACGAAGCCCCTGTCCTTGCCAAAGGCGACCCACAGGACACCCATATCAATGCCAATGATATCACGGCTGACATCACCAGAGGGGATGAAGCACAGGAAGCAGGATTTACCGATACAGGGTTGTCTGAAACAGGGTTATCTGAAACAGAGGGCAACGTTTATATCTATCAGGACACATCGGTTGTCAACGGCCCGATCTATACCTATTGGCTGGTCGAAGAAGAAGTGGATGGAACCCGTATCGAATATGGCCCTGTGACCGCTAGTGTTGAAATTGCAGGCCAGTCGGTGATGCAGCTATTTTTGCCAATTATTCTGCATGAGTAGGACAGGGAGGTACGCTGTCCGAGCAAAAATATAATAAACTGAAAATATCACTTTTAGAGCTATGTTTATGAAGGGTACTTCATAAACATAGCTCTAATTTTTTTCGTCGAATTCATTTTTTCATTGAATAGGAAAGTATAAAACCAGTAACACAGATTGGTTATCTGTGACGCAGGTAGCCAACCTGCGATACTGTCCTTTGTCCATTGAATAGGAAAGTATAAAACCAGTAACACAGATTGGTTATCTGTGACGCAGGTAGCCAACCTGCGATACTGTCCTTTGTCCGATTTTCCTTTGTCCGATTTACTGAAACATAGAGGAAAATTTAACTAAAAAAGTAATAACCTTGGCACTTTTATGCCAAGGTTATCTGTAAAAGACTTAATAGTGGGATTTTGTCAAAAAGCTCAACTGTTTATGTCAGTGAAACAGTTACCCCCTTCAATAACATGCTTAACTCGACTTGCAATGCATAAGCTACCTTCTGAGCTGTTTTTAATGTGACGTTGTTGTCGCCCGATTCAATGCGCACGACATAGGTCTTGTGGATATCGGCACGCTCGGCCAACTGTTTCTGGGTCAAATTCTGTGCCCGACGAATGGCACGGACACTTTCGCCAAAACGCAAGTAGACTTCCTCGGTTTGGTGTGTGCTTTTCTTTGGTGGTGGTGTCCGGTGCTGACCTACCTGGTGTTCGGTTGCTTGATAGGTGGCAGGTTGATGCGAGATAATTGGCGGCGGTGTTGTTGGATTTGATGTTGTTGGATTTGAGATTGTTGAATGTGGGACTGTTTGTCTTGAAATGGCCTGACTTGTGATAGTGCTAACTGTACTGTTCATCTGACTCTCCTTAATTTTTTTCAATACCTATTGTGATGCTATTTGTGAAGGTGAGGTGTATGCTCATTCTCTTCACAACCATGATTCTTCATTTATTTTTTTGAAACCGATAGTTAGATGATAGCACAGGTGCGGTGTCGTTGTCTGTCGTTGAATCTTGACAATTTTGTCGTTCAATCTGGACAATTGTCTTTATAGTTGAAAGTTGAGAGTGGATAGTTGAAGAGTTGAAGAGTTGTAGGGTTGAAGGGTTGTAGGGTTGAAGGGTTGAAGGGTTGAAGAGTTGAAGATTATATTTGTTCATTTTGCAGTTTCCACCTTTCCACCTTTCCACCCTTCAACTCTTCAACCTTTTCACCCTGCTTACTATCTACAGCAACCGTTCATACACATCGGTTGCGGCGCGGTGCATCAGGCAGTGTCTTCGTGCTAGTTGATCGATATCTTTTGCGTAGCCACCGCCAACGACACAGGCGACGGGATAGCCGCGTTGACAGCAGGTTTCCAGTACATAGGTGTCGCGTGTGGTAATCCCTTCATTAGTCAGTGCCAGTTTGCCCAGCAGATCATCGACATGAGGATCGACACCCGCGTCGTAGAAAACGAGGTCTGGACGTATATTATCCAAGAGAGTGGGCAAATGTTCAGTTAAAATGCGTATGTAGTCGGCGTCGCCAGTGTTGACAGGGAGAGCGATGTCAAGATCACTTTGCTGTTTGCGTAGTGGAAAGTTTTGTGCGCAGTGCATGGAAAAGGTGAAGACCGTGGGATCGTTGTAGAAAATGTGTGCCGTGCCATCCCCTTGGTGGGCATCTAGATCGACAATCAGAAATTTCTGTGCTAGCCCCTGTTGTTGAAGTCTCCGAATAGCGACAGCAATATCATTAAAAATACAAAAGCCAGAGCCGTAATCGGCAAATGCATGGTGTGTACCGCCTGCCGTGCTACAAGCAATGCCATATTGAAGGGCCAGTTCGCCCGTCAATATGGTCCCGCCGACAGCGGTGCAAGTGCGGTTGGTCATGGCCGCACTCCAAGGAAATCCGATACGGCGTATCGCCTTAGCATCGAGTGTGCCATTTAAATAGTCGTGGATGTAGGCACGTGTGTGGACCAAGGCCAGCGTTTCGATATCTGCTTTGGTGGCAATATGAAATTGATCCAACCCAGCAATGCCGTCGCGCACCAGCCACTCGTAGACCTTGCCAAACTTTGGCATCGGAAAGCGATGTTTGGGTGGCAACGGTGCAACGAACTCTGGATGAAAGATGATTGGTAACATAGTTGATAGTTGACAGTTGATAGTTGACGGTGAATAGTAAGCTATCAACTATCAACTGTCAACTGTCAACTGCTCACTCTGGCAATTCATGACAGCGACGACAGCGGGCTTCATAGCTTTCGCTGCCACCCACGAGAATGATGGGATCATCGCTGCGGGCAGGGCGGTCATCGATCAGGCGCTGGGTGCGGCTGGCGTCGGCACCACAGACAACACAGATGGCGTTGAGCTTATCGACGCGTTCGGCCAATGTCATCAGCAATGGCATGGGGCCAAAGGGCTGACCGCGAAAGTCTTGATCAAGCCCGGCCACAATCACACGTTTCCCGCTGTCGGCCAATTCACTACAGACATGGCCGATAGCCTTATCAAAAAACTGCACCTCGTCTATGGCGACAACGGCGGTTTCTCGGCGGACCAGATGCAGAATTTCGTTGGATGTCTTGACGACCACGGCGTTTTCGCGTGCGACCCCGTTGTGTGAGGCAACACGTTCTAGTCCATAGCGATGGTCTAGTTGCGGTTTAAATAACTGTAACTCTTTGCGTGCAATTTCTGCACGACGAATCCTGCGTAGTAATTCTTCGGTTTTTCCGCTGAACATCGAGCCACAAATGACTTCGATCCAGCCCCCACTTGCTTGGTAGTACATGAGAATTTCGTATTTAATACCAATTAATTGCCTAATTAAAACTGAAAAATTTGAAAAGGAAACCGTTGCTTATTTTTAATTTTCAATTCTTTCAATTTTCAATTTTTGACTATATCTCTATCGCTATATAAGGACAAAGGAAAGTATCGCAGGCTGGCTACCTGCGTTACAGATAACCAATCTGTGAACCTAGCAGTCTGTCGGAGAACCCCCAACCTGATATAAATCATGCATGAAATGTAAGAAATCAAGAAAAAATGCATGAATGTTAGGAAGGAAATGAAAT
>JBCCFC010000457.1:0-9513 GCA_039029935.1 Chloroflexota bacterium | reverse complement strand
GCCAACGGCGTCGGGATGATTATTGAGATACAATACACGTATTTTAGTAGCTATCTAAAACGCATTCTTTGGGGTGCTGCCAAACTGATTACAGAAAGCCTCGAATTGGGGGATGATTATGCCAAGGTCAAAAAGGTCATCTCCATTAGCATCCTCTATTTTCCATTTAGCGACGTGGGTAATGATAAGCGAGATGCAGAAGATGATGATTATGTCTATTATGGTGGCACTGAGTTCTATGGTCTGCATACGGGGCGTCGCCTGTCTGTGCGTCAAGACACGCTGAGACGCGATACTAAAAAGAAAGAGCAAGAGGAAGAGAAGCAAACGTTATCGGAAGAAGACGATTGGGGGCGTCAGTCGGTACAGCGTGAGCATAATATCTTTCCCGAATTTTACCTGATTGAGATTGACCGGTTCCCAAGCGAAGTCAAAGATGCCTTGGATGAATGGATATACTTTTTCAAGCACTCCGAGATTCCTGATGATTTCAAATCCGAGCATATTGAAGCTGCACGCGACAAATTGAGAGTGATGAAGATGCCCCCTGATGAGAAAAAAGCCTATGAACGATTCTGGATATCGAGGGCTATTTACCGCGAGGAACTTGAGTCGGCAAAGAAGGATGGTCGGGAAGAAGGGCTTGAGGAAGGTCATGCAGTGGGGCTTGAGGAAGGTCATGCAGTGGGGCTTGAGGAAGGTCATGCCGTGGGGCTTGAGGAAGGCCAACTAAAAAAGCAGCAAGAGATGGCTCGTCAGATGTTGACGCACGGTGAACCACTTGATAAAATCATGCTCTATAGTGGTTTGAGTGAAGATGAGGTTCAGTCACTTTCGTTGGATTAAGCGGGTGTCAAATTAAGTCTGTCGCATCACCTGCCATTCAAGTTGTTGATAAGGCGCACGGGCAAGTGCCTCATGATAACGCTGCTCATTGGCAAACACCCGCTGTGATAGCAGACGCCCATGAATACTTACCATAAACAAATCTACATGATACGGCCAAGGATCAAACCAAATCATTGGCCCATCACTGGTCAACCCCCATTCCATCTCAATGTCAACAGTTTGTGTATCATTCATGGGAAAATCTGGAATCGTGTGCTTCTTCGCCCAAGGCATACACACTTGTAGGCTAGCCGTGTCGCCCAATTGGACATAACGCGTGTTCCGTTCAATGGCTTCTGGCGTCAACGCACGTTGCATCGACGGTATGGCTGCAAAATCAGGGCGGGTTTGCTCAATTAGACGACTATGTTCATCAATAAACCCCTGAATTTTTTTGCGTAGGCCCTCATCTGCAATCAGCCCAGAGGTATTTAACGCACTTTCATAGAGCAGCACCGCATGATTACCCACCAAGATGCCTGCATAGGGATGTTGTGCATAGGCGCGCATCATCCCGCGTCGCCACAGGTCAACTTTGCCCCCAGGGTCATCTTCGTTGATAAAGTCCATTGGGTAGCGATCTGCACGGAGTTTGGGCGCGGACTCCCACTCCACCCAGCCATTATCATGTTGCGCCACCGCAAGCATGACCACATCAAAAGGTTCAGGGCGTGTGAACTGCTGATTACCCCAGTGCTGGCAAAATTGTAGGGACATCAGGGCATGGCTGCTCTGGCTGATACAGAGTAGTTGATCTTCACCGATTTCTCGCACAATCATGGTTTAATTCCCCTTATAGCTTCTAACAAATTTTATCCTTTGGCGACTTCATTGTATCATTGCCAGAATTGAGATAAAAGTTTGCGTGTTCATCAGGGAAGCGAGGCGACGTTGCCAGATACACAATTCCATAAAAAAATGATGCTGCTTGACAGTATTCTCCTCACACTGATTGCGTTCATCCTACACAGCTATCGGCTGGCTCAAAACCCCATCTGGCTGGACGAAGCGTTGATTTTCCTCTTTTCGCAGCAAGGGCTAGATAAACTCTTCTTCCTTGGCTTTATCGGCCCACACCCGCCGCTCTACTATTTAGTGCAATGGCTTTCGTCGGGCATGGGTAGTTGGCAAACAGAGTGGGGTTGGCGATGGCTGCCACTCTTTTGTGGCACATTGAACGTTCCCCTACTCTATATACTCATGCGTCGTATGGTCAGTCGTCCTAATGCAATCATCACTGTCCTTCTGTTTACTCTCGCCCCCATGCATCTTTACTTTAGCCAAGAGTCCCGTCCCTATGCATTTTTAATGCTCTGGGCCACCATCAGCATTTTTCAGTTGCATCGTGTCCAAACCAATCCCCAGCGCATTCTTGAATGGGGGGCTCTGACCCTGGTTTCACTTGTTGGCCTCTTCAGCGGCTATAGTTATGTGTTTATCATTATGGGACAGTATCTCTATCTAACTGTCATTCGAGGATACTGGTTGCGGAGCATCATCAGTGGTTTCCTTGTTGTTCTACCTGCTGGTTTTGCACTGCTCTCCTATATCACACCCACTGTGTCCTATACATTGGGGCAATATGCGGACCGCCCAGCCCTCACTTTTGTGCAGATGGCCGCGTCATTGTTGGCAATTGACCACCAGCGCTATGGTATATACTGGGGACACCAATGGCAGCCCATTCTTTTTGGCTGTTTGATTTTGGTTGCCCTGTGGCAAACCGTAGAAATGTATATCGTAAACAAACGCGATGACTTGTCAATGAATGCCGCATATGCCACCATGCCTCTCTACTATCTGTGTCAGGTGATTTTGCCTCCCCTGATATTCTTCACCATTGTGACACCCTTTTTGGGGATCAAGCTGCCCGTTAAAGATGCAAAGCAATTTATTATCCTCTTCCCTGCACTCTTTATCTTGGTTGCGATTGCGTTCAATCAGCTCAAAGACATTCGCCCCAAAGGACTTGGAACGGTGTTCATTGTGTTAATCTGTGGGAGTATTATGGCTGCTGATATAGCTGGCATCGTACGCTATTGGCAGACAACCAAAAGCCCAGAGGGGTTGGCCGTCCGTCAATTACAGACAGCGTTGCAGGCGGATGACGGTCTTATGATACTCCACTATTCACCTGCATCCGTCTTCACCTTTTATATGCCAGATCGACCTTATTACGTGCTGGCTCCATCCACGTCAGCACCATCCGCATCATCTCCATCTGCATCAGGGGATGCCTCGACCGACTATCAATTCTATCAAAATCATGAACAGCCAGAAAGTGCCCGTCCCTTAGACGAGATTCTGACAGCGCATCCAATCATGTGGCTATTGCACTACCAAGCATTACCTGCGCCAATGCAAGATGTTCTGGAGGCATCATGCACATTCAAAAGTAGTTCAGTCTACGGCCCATTCACACTACAACAATTCGACTGTGAATAAGGATCAACCCATGTATACAAACTTGGCTGGCAAATTCTTATGCAAGTCCAATATATCTGCCCAGATTTGCCAGTCATGTGTTGCTTAGAACTACATTGTCGTTTTTTACGGATTTTATCCTTTTCGGGTTTCGGTGTATGATTGCAGAAGCAAAATTTCCATGATGGCATGGATGATTCATGTGACCAATACCAACAAGGAGAAACTCATAATGTTACGTGTATGTGTAATCGGTATGGGACCGATTGGCAATATTCATTCAACGATGTATTCACAGGACGCTCTGGCTGATTTTGTGGCTGTCTGTGATTGGAATAAAGAACGAGCCGACGCGGGGGCGGCCAAATTTGGCGTAAAAGCCTATTATGATGTCGAGACCATGCTCAAGGAAGTCAAGCCCGATATCTGTAGTATTACCACTGGCGGACATGAATATGGCAGTGAACACCACCTGCCCACCATGCAGGCACTCGAATTTGGCTGCAACGTCTTGGGCGAAAAGCCCATCGCCAACGAGATTCCCCAAGCCATTGAAATGGTTGCCAAGGCCAAAGAGAAGAATGTCTGCTACGGCATCAACCTCAACCACCGTTTCACGCCGGCTGCACAACTGGCAAGAAAATGGGTTGATGAAGGACGCCTCGGTCATCAACTCTTTATCAACATGAGCATGTGGATTATGAACCCACGCGAAACCTCGCCCTATTTTCACCTCAAAGCACTCCATCCACATACAATCGACGTGATGCGCTACTTCTGTGGCGATATCGAGGCGGTCAATTGTTTTGCAACCAAGGCCCCTGGACGTACAATATGGTCAACGGCACAGTTCAACCTACGCTTTAAGAATGGCGTGGTCGGCTCATTGACGGGTAGCTATGACATTGAGCGTGGTCATCCGATGGAGCGCTGTGAAGTTGCTGGGACCAAAGGACGTTTTGTGCTAGAGGATATGTATCGTGAGTTGACGCTTTATCCCGCTGGCAATTTGGAAAAGACCGTCTACAGCAACCCGCTTTTTGGTGGGATGCGTGACTTTGATGAAACCTTCAAAAACCGCATTCATCGCTTCTTGGAGCAGGTGGGCGAAGGTGCCGACCCAGCTGACATTGATGGCTCGGCGGAAGAGGGTTTGGCGGCACAGAAGGTGCTGGCAGCGGCGATTCGGTCGTTAAATAACGAGACAGTGGAGTATGTTGATTAGTTATTGGAGGTTTGAATGACACAGACGCTTGTTCGACCAAACAGGCAACGAGGCCATTCAATCACCATTACTAGAAGGCTTGTCAATTGTCACAAGTTCTCTATTCACAGATATTGGTTAATCACATTGGACACAGTATACCAATTAAAATTTAGATGCCCTTCTTGTGACTCCTTTTGGCAAGAAGGGCAAGTCGAACACTCTGCCGATATGACGTGTTCTAACTGCCTTCAGACATATCCAGAGACAAATGGTATTATCTCGCTCATGGAACCAACCTATCAACCGTCCTCAGAAGAAATAGATATGGTTCAACAGTTACAGGAGATATACACATCTTCCAATTATGAAGCACTTGTTCGTCGTCATCTAACCATGGGGGAAGCAACAGATGATTGTCGGGCGCATTATTTAAACTATGAGCTAAATTTATCTGAGCGGAGTACCCGTTTTTACGAGATGTTTCAATCACTGATCCATAAACAGGGTTGGCAGATTCCAGACGATAAGCTGGCTCTTGACTTGGGATGTGGGACGGGGACAGGGCTTCAGGTATTGGCAAAAGACTTTGAGCATGTTGTGGGTGTTGACATCAAGATGTCCTCTTTGCTCATTGCCAAAAAATTCCTGGAAGAGTCTAATATTCAAAATGTCACATTAATTCATGCATCTGCCCATAAACTACCCTTTGACAAAGAACAATTTGATTTTGCGATGTCCATCAATGTTCTCGAACATGTTTTTACACCAGACACCATGTTGAGAGAGATGGCGGCTGTGTTAAAATCCGGTGGTGTTTTTTGTGGTGATTCACGCAACAGATATGATCTCTTTTTTCCAGAGCCACATGTCAAATTACGCTGGGTTGGGTTCTTGCCAAGGCAATGGATGGAGCCTTATGTCCGTTGGCGGCTAGGGGTCGGATACGATCACACGTATCTGCTGTCATATCATGATTTGAAGTCTGCATTGCGTGAAGCGTTTGATACAAGCACAATTGTCGACAATCAATGGGCGATTGCTTTCCCCAATGTGACAGCCTATGGCGTCTCACCGACGATTCAGCAACAACTATCCCCGATACTGAAACTGAGCCTCATACAACCTTTTTTACTCCATATTTTCCCAAGCCATATCGCATTAGCACGAAAAGGCTAATGTGTATCAAGGACAGTATCGCAGGTTGGCTACTGGCGTCACAGATAGCCAATCTGTATTACTGATTTATCCTTTCCTATTCAAGCAATAACACAGAGCAGTCATGAATACAAATTTTAGAGTTCGGCTCGACCAACTCAATAACTACGTACATGCCAAATTATATGGCAATCGTTTGGTGTCAACGTGGATCACCAATCAATTTCATAAACTCTACTATAGCAATCATAGACGCACCTGGCGACACAATACGCATTGGTTTGGTATACCGTTGCTCAAGATGCCGACAGACCTATGGGTTTATCAGGAGTTGGTGTATGAACTGCAACCTGATGCAATCATTGAGTGTGGTACGTTTGATGGTGGCAGCGCGCTTTATTTTGCCCACCTTTGTGATCTCTTAGGCAAGGGTCGTGTGCTGAGTATTGATATTGACCCGCATGAGAACCTGCCCGACCATCCACGCATTACCTACCTCACTGCGTCATCAACCGCACCTGAAACGATTGAACAGGTCCAATCATTTACAGCAAATAGTCAGCAAACACTGATTATTTTGGATTCTGACCATACAATGGCACACGTCCTTGATGAGTTACGACTATATCAACAGTTTGTCAAACCTGGTGGCTATATCATTGTCGAAGACGGCAATGTCAACGGTCGTCCTGTAATGCCATTTTTTGGACCCGGTCCCTATGAAGCGGTTCAACGGTTCCTAAAAGAAACCGAGCAGTTTATGGTTGATAAAGACAGAGAAAAATTTTATCTCACCAGTAATCCAAGCGGCTACTTGCGCAGAGTCAACAAACAATCAGCGTGAGCAATGGTGTCAAATCTCTATGCATAAACAGGCAAAGACGCAAACGCATAAACCAAAATGGCGGTCTTGGGTTCTTGGTATACTTCTCTTCGCAGCAATTCTGATTCGTATCGTCCTTGTTTATCGGCACACAACGGCCATCCAAACACTGGATTGGTCTGCCAGTTGGTATCGTATCCCGCTTTCTATGAGCCTCATGAGCATTGGGCTATTCTTGGCCGCAAAGGTGTGGTCGGACCTAATGACCACGCTGGGCAGCGAACTCCCGACATCTGTCCATATACAATACTACTGCATTACACATGTTTCACGGAGAATTCCCGGTAATTTATGGTTTTTGGCTGGTCGTGGCTATCTCTATCAACAACATGAGGAATCATTACGGGTTGTGGCTGTTGCAAGCGGCGTCGAGTGGTTTATTGGCCTGTTAGCAGGTGGCATTATGGCATTGCTCATGATCAGCTATTCACTCATTGAAATGACCAATCAACAGACAGCCGTTCTATTCATTGCACTTGCAAGCAGCCTGTTACTGCTCCAGCCACAAACAATCCAATGGCTGGCAAAACGTGCCAAACTCACCCAATTCCAAAAAATTCGCTATCAAGATTTGCTCAAATGGTTGATACAATACATGGTGTTGTGGAGCATAGGGGGGCTTATCCTCTATTTTATTACGGGGCTTGTCACAGATGTTTCCCTTCCTCATTTCCCTCATATCCTTGGTAGTTGGAGTCTTATTGGCACTGTATCTGCCTTAATTATTTTTATTCCAACCAACCTTGGTTTTTCTGATATTGGGCTTGCATTTTTACTGACCAGTATCATGCCAGCATCCGTCGCCATTGTTACCGTTGCCCTTTCATACTTTGTCTTTTTGGTGTATGAAATCATTGGCATTGCCGTCATTCTGGGTGGGTTGTCACTGCATCATGCCCAATGGTTGAAGCCAAATGAGCAGGCATAATTGAGGAAATGTTTAACGTGATATGACTCTTTATGACAACTGTTTTACTGGTTTGATAATCCGTTAATCAACATCAAAAGCGTACAGAAAATTAGTCATCTGTATGCTTTTTATACATCATCTAGTTGAGGCCCTATGAGTAACCCATTTGGGTTATACAATATAGAGTATAGCTACTTGCTATCATACTGTATATTGTGCAGTCATATTTTAATAAATACATCGTTTGTATTATTGAATTTAGTCGCAAAATCGCACATACTATCAATAGGTTAATCACTATCACAGTCAACATAGATGCTGATTAAAAATAAAATCAATTTGATAATTTGTATATAGAGAGAAAGGGAAAAACAATGAACACGTTTATTCGTATGATGATTGCATGTTCGCTTGTTGTTAGCTTTATGCTAATTGCAAGCCCATCACCAGCAATGGCACAACTTCAGCCAGGCTACTCATCAGGTATTCAGGTCGCCAACTTAGAGGCCGAGGAAGCAACCATTACAATAACTGCCTATGATACAGGTGGTGGTATTGCCGCGACAATAAATGACACTGTGCCAGCCAATGGTTCTGTTACGTATGTAGGTGCATCCATGCCTGTCAACGAAGGATTTAGCGGTGCATTTGTGATTTCTTCTAACAAACAAACAGCCGCTCTATCGAATATCTTGTCTGCAAATGGAGAGCTTGGTGCGGCCTATGTTGGTAGTGACGTAGGTGGTGTATCCATTTTGCTACCACTGTTGCAAAAACAAGTATTTGGATACAGCACTTGGTATAGTGTACAGAATGCTGGAAGCAGTGTTGCCAATGTAACAGCCAACTATAGTACAGGAGAACAGGTACAGGTACAGGTTCCCGTTGGTGCAGCGCATGTGTTCTATCAAGATCAGGAAGGCCACGCCGCAAATTCAACATTCTCTGCGGAAATCACCAGTGATCAACCTATTGTTGCAGCGGTGATTCAGGAAGATTCAAGCACAATGTTCTCCTACACAGGGTTTAATCGAGCAACGGATACATCAACCAATCCTGCCTTCCCATTGATTAACTCAAACAACTTTGGGTTTGTGACAGGTGTACAGATTCAAAATGCAAGTGAAACAAATACAGATACCACCGTCACCTTGAGCTATACACCATCGTTAGGTGGTACAGCTTGTACAGAAACTCAGACGATCCCTGCTGGGCAATCATCCACCTTTACATTGGGCGCATTTAATGTGAATGGAAACGCAGGCATTGACACAACCTGTATTGCCGGCGAAACCTTTATTGGTGCGGCAAAGGTTACAGCCAATAGTGCAGATCAGCCATTGGTTGGTATGGGTAGTCAGCTTTTACCAGGAACGTTTGGTGAGGCGTATGGATCTTTCTCGCCAAGCAAGGCAACCAATCAAGTTGTAATGCCTCTGATTATGGACCGGGTTTTTGGCTACAACACTGGTTTTAACATTGTTCATGTTGGTGGTCCAGCGTCAACCGTCAATTGTACCTATAGCAACTCCAGCGTCACTGAGAGTGCGGAATTGGCGGTCGATGGTGCATTTACAGCTCAACAGCGTGACCGTATTGCCGACACCTACGTTGGTTCAGCGACTTGTACTGCAGGTGCTGGAACACAAATTATTGCCGTTGTCAACGAGCTTCGTGTTGGTTCACCAGCCACAGACCAATTCTTGGTCTATGAAGGTGTCAGTGTTGGGCAGTAAGCACATGACAATAGCGATTCAATAGCAATTCAATAAATTGCCAAACTATGTTCAAAATGTAGGATTTGAGTCTGTTCATTTTGAATATCACAACATCATAGGTAAAATAAAAGCGAGGGTGGTTTTCATCCCTCGCTTTTATTTTAACTCGGAAAGGATTTGATTGATAGGCGCGTCGCGATTAAGCCGGTCGGATGGTTAGGGTTGATATGCAAGGCAAAGCCAGCGTCCGCGTTGACCAGGCCTTCCTCGATCATGGGTTCCGCGCCGCCTGGCCCCTCCTCACCCGGTTGGAACATGAAGTGCACTT
>JBCCFC010000456.1:0-9524 GCA_039029935.1 Chloroflexota bacterium | reverse complement strand
GCCTTCTCCATGTTTCATGGGCATCCCGATATGGTTCGCAAAGTAACCCATTCCGACCGTTAACTCAATGGTTTCGGGGGCCACTTCTGCTGGTTCATCATCCCCCACCACATCATCACCCCCCGCATCTTCCCCCACCTCATCATCCCCCACCTCATCGTCCCCCACCACATCAACCCCTACCACGAAGCCAGTTTCTTGATTTGTGTCTTGCACCAAATAAATATATCCATGCCGTGTGTTGCAAAGTTTGGCGGCGTCCAACATAATCTCATCCAGTAACTCGGCCACGTCAAGCCGGTTCATCAGCGACTCGGCGGTTTCTTGTAGCAGGTTGAGGTAGGTGTTTTTCTGCGCCATTTCACCTGCAATTTCTTTGAGCTTGCGGTTAGCAAAGATGAGTTGTTGTTCGCTGTTTTCAAGCTCCCACAACATCTGAATCCAGCGACGGGTAGACAGAATCGTGCCGATGCCTGTGCCGACAAAGCCGATTGAGATGACAAACCAACGCCAACGTGGGTCGCCCCCTGCCGCTGTCACCGGAATGATGCCCTGCATTTCTAGGTAAACCATGCCAAACCCAGCAAGGAACCCAAACAATATCAAAGTGTAGGTCAAGATGAAGTTACGGGCAATGATGCTGCCCGCCAAAATGACGACATAATAAATGGCATAGGCGGCACTGTGAACGCCTTCACCAGAGGCATAGGCAAGCCAAACCAGCCCAACGGCCAGTGAGAAACAGAAGAGGCTCTGCGACCAGATCACACTGTCACGTCGCAGGAGGCCATATCCGGCCAGTTGTACCACAGCCATGAGCATAATGGCATAGGTATTATAGGTCAGCATGGAGCCGCTGGTCATCCACTCATAGATAAACGTGGCAATCAACATAAAAAGCGAGACACCATACACAAGCGAGATGAGACGTTGGTTGTGTTCTTGCTCATAGTTAGACGCTGGCGGTTGGGTCTGGTCTGCGCGAGGTTGGGTAACACGATTCTGATCCTCGTCTACAGAGACAAGTTGGAAAAGTGTCTGGAAAAAAGCTTGAAACAGGTTGCTAATAAAACGAACGAGTGGCATGATTGATGGCATGAATGGTCCTAGCAACTGGTGATACGGTTGAATCATAATTGCAATATTCTTCTTCACAAAAGCTGAAACAAAACTGTTTGTTGATAACTTGCAATTATAAGTGACAAGATGAGATTTGCAAAGGTTGGGATGTAGCTTTTTCGTCCGACAAATGTCCTGAATTTAGTGGATAGTGATGAGTGAACAGTGAACAGTGAACAGTGATGAGTGAACAGTGATGAGTGATGAGTGAACAGTGATGAGTGATGAGTGAACAGTGATGAGTGATGAGTGAACAGTTCACTATCACACTATCACACCATCACACTATCACACCATCACACTATCACACTATCACACTATCACACCATCACACTATCACACTATCACACTATCACACCATCACGCCCAAGCACTTAGGCCAATTTCATAGGGCTGAATCAGCGACTCATGCGCTGGACGGGTCCGGATGCCAAGCGAGAGTTTCCCGCCCTGTTCAGGCATAAATGACGCTCGATAGAAAAATGCCCCGTCGTGCATGTGTGTAAAGTGCATGGGAATAACGAGCAAATCGGATGTCTGTTGGCTGGCATTCTCGATTTGTGCGAGGAGTTCGACGGTTACGTGGGCTTGGTTGATACCACTAAGCCACACTTTTGCACCAACCTCAATCGACTCGCCAATGACCACCTGCGATTCTGATGGTAGATGCGCCTCGACATGGACACCATGCCATTGATAATGCATTTGACCTTTCCACGTTGCCATCGCCCGCGCCACAGCAAGGTTATCTCCCAGATATTGCTGTCCACTGACCGCCGCAGGCAGATAGAGCTGCGTGGTGTAATCTTTCAACATCCGCTTCATGCTGAATTGAGGGGCGCATGTGCGAATACTGTTTTTCATACGCTCAATCCATCCATGTGGCAGATTGTTGTCATCGCGGTCAAAGTAGAGTGGTAAAATGGCCTCTTCCAGCGTGGCATACAAATCAAGTGCGTCGGCTTCATCCTGTGTATGCTCATCTTTGTAGGCACGTTCCTGACCAATTTGCCAGCCATTGGGATACTCACCATCCTCCCCAATATACCCTTCAACCCACCAACCGTCAAGGACACTAAAATTGGGGACACCCGATAGTGCCGCCTTCTGTCCGCTGGTTCCGCTGGCTTCGTGAGGGCGACGCGGGTTGTTGAGCCAGATATCCACGCCGGAAATCAAGTGGCGCGCAATGTTCATGTCATAATTTTCAACAAAGACAATTTTGCCATGAAAGTCGGAGTGCTGGCTCAATTCATAGACATGACGAATCAAGGCTTTGCCTGGTTCATCTTGGGGATGGGCTTTGCCGCTAAAGACAATCTGTATAGGTCGCTCTGGATCATTCACCAGCCGTTTCAGCCGTTCTTCATCACGGAAAATCAAAGTGGCGCGTTTATAGGTTGCAAAGCGACGCGCAAAACCGATGGTCAAGGCTTTTGGGTTCAGCAGTGTATCCGCCGACCGCACACTGTGTGGCCCTTCCCCATGTCGAATCAGTTGTTGACGTACACGATTGCGCACAAAGGCGATCATCTTGTCTTTGCGTGTCAGATGTGCTTCCCAAAGTGCAGCGTCAGGAATGCTATCGACGGCATCCCATGTTGAACCAGCATCAACCTCTTCTAGCCATGCCTCATTATCAGACAAATATTGACCATAGAGCGTGCGTAACTCTGGAGCCAGCCATGTCTTGACATGAACACCGTTTGTGACGTGGGAAATCGGGACCTGCTCGGTCGGTGTCCCCGGCCACAGGAAGGACCACATGCCACGGCTTACGCTGCCATGTAGCTTGCTGACACCGTTGTGATAGGCACTGAGGCGCAACGCCAATACCGTCATGCTGTATAGATGTCCCCAATCCAGTTCTTGACGCGCAAAGTTGATAAAGCCATCACGGTCAATATGCAATTGCCCCCAATATTGCCAGAAGAATTTCTCCACCAACTCAAAGCCAAAGGCATCATTGCCCGCTGGCACCGGCGTGTGTGTGGTGAAGACGGTGTTGGCGCGCACGGCTTCCACCGCCTCATCAAAACGCACTCCTTCTTTTTGCACCAATTCACGCACTCGCTCCAACCCCATAAACGCGCTGTGGCCTTCATTCATGTGCCAGACCGCAGGTTCATGTCCCAACGCACGTACAGCGCGCACACCACCAATGCCCAGAATGATCTCTTGGCTGATGCGCATCTCATGGTCGCCACCATAAAGCCGCGCACTGAGCTCGCGGTCCTGGGGGGCATTGTGTTCCACATCCGTGTCCATCAAGAAAATGGGGATACGCCCCACTTGTATATGCCAAATCTGCACATAAACCGCCCGTCCAGGCAAATCAACATGAACCTGAAGCGGCTCCCCATTGGCGTCGCGCATTAGCTGGGCGGGGACTTCGGAAAAGCTGATGTGTTCGTAGGTTGCATGTTGCTGTCCATGCTCATCAATGTGTTGTGTGAAATAGCCCTGGGGATATAAAAAGCCAATGCCCATAAAGGGTAGCCCCAAATCGCTGGCCGCTTTACAGTGATCACCGCTGAGAATGCCCAGGCCACCACTATAGATGGGCAACGCTTCATGCAGCCCAAACTCTGCGCTAAAGTAGGCCACAATCTGGTCCATTTTGTCGGGATGATTTCGACTAAACCACGTATCCGCCGTACTATCCATATAAGCGTCGAATGCATTGCAGACAACTCGATAGCGATTGAGGTAATCGCTATCCGCTGCGATTTTAACAAGCTTGGCTTGGTCCACATTACGTAAAAACTTCACAGGGTTATGGTTGACCATCTCCCACAGGTCTTCATCGATCACACGGTAGAGGTCTTGTGCGCGGGATTCCCAACTCCACCACAGGTTATAGGCGAGTTCTTGTAAACGAGCAATTGGCTCTGGTAATTTTGGAAAAACGTGTAGCTTCCCCACAACTTTCATCATCGACATGTATCCTTGTCTCAAGTGAGATATTTTATAAGTAACCGAAAAAAAGCCGCTACGCAGATGCTGTCCTGCATAACGGCGACATCAAAAAATTGTCACTCTTTATCATACATTCTTGTACGCAAATGAGCAATGATAAACCTGCACAAAATTGGGTTAGCATCATTTGTTCAGGTTCGCGATGATTACAGCGGGTTTTGTGTTGAATCTTGCTGATACGGAGGATATTTGCTATGATGACAAATACTCTGCCCTTTGCAGATATGTGGACAGGAGCTGGTGATGCAATAGTTCCTAAATTTATGGTGTTTTATGCATAAACATGGAGTTAACAGCGGGCTATTTCGGTAGCAGAAGTTAGATAGGTGAACACACCGACAGATGTGGTTCCAGTCGGTCGCACTGTGGTTCAGGATTAAGGGTAGCGGAAACGTGAAGGTGTTCTGGACATGACAAGCCTATGTAACAGCCGCGAGGAGCAACTCACTCTTGCTAACAGGAGATTCTACAAAACAAAATGTTAGTCTATGTAATAAACAAGAATGGCAAGCCATTAATGCCATGTAAACCAGCGAAGGCGCGACATCTACTGCGAGATGGCAAAGCAAAAGTCGTGAATCGAGAACCATTTACAATCCAGCTATTGTGGGACTGTGAAGAGAATGTTCAAGAGGTAACAGTTGGGATTGACAAAGGAAGTCATAGAACAGGTGTGAGTGCGGTAGGAAATGGTGAAGTGCTGATGTCGATAGAAATACATCATCGAACGGACATCAAGCAAAAGATGGAGACAAGACGTGCGAACCGCCGCCAGAGGAGAAACCGCAAATGGTATCGCGCAAAACGGTTCGATAATCGTGGAAGTAGCAAACGAAGTGGCCGTCTACCGCCCTCAATTCGGGCAAATGTGGAGGAAGTGCTACGTGTGATTCGTCAAATACCGCTGCCTATCAGTCGCATTGTGGTGGAGGATGTGCAAGTGGACATCGCACGGCTGAACGACCCAACATTGAACGGTCGAGACTACCAAGACCCAAAACGGTTGAACGAGAATCTTCGGATGGCGACCCTGATGCGAGATGGGTATGAATGTCAGCATTGTCACCAGAAAAACGTCCGGTTAGAGGCTCATCATATCGTGTTCCGTCGCAACGGCGGCAAGGATACACTTGAGAATCTGCTCACGCTCTGCCATCGGTGTCACGAGAGGGTGCATGATGGCAAAATCACGCTCAACATCACTGGTGTATCGGGATTCAAGGACCAGATTGCCCAGCGGACGATGCAAGGGAAAGCCCACTTGTATGCTTGTTTGACACAGATAGCAAACGTGTCCAAGGTGTTTGGCTATGAAACGGCTACGTTCCGCAAGGAGCAAGGCTTTGATAAATCGCATGATATGGATGCGATGTGTATTACCGTCATGGATACGGATGAAATTGTCAAGCCTTCTCGCGATAATTTTTACAAAGTTCAGTTTCGACCCAGACAAACTCGAAGACAGTATCACGATCTCCCACGCAAGGGCAAAGGTCGGGTTCGTTATCAAATCAATACAGAAGTGGATGGCTTTCGCAAAGGGGATATTGTGCGTGTCAAGCAGAAATGGGTCAAGCAGGTCAATTCGATTTATAGTAATGGCCGTTTGGCTTTTCAGAGAGTCAACGGTGAACCGCCTTCTGCCAAGACCGCCGATTGCCAATTATTACAGCATTGTCGAACGATTTTTTGGCAAAGAATACCAGAATGAACTCTATTCTACAAAACTGTATAAAATGGTATATTCCGGGAGACTAGTTGCCATACCTTTGATGTGAGGGATGCTATCCCCGTATTTCCAGTGCCGCTTTGTCCGAATGAACAAGAACCATCTCTGGATTTGGGAAAATTGATCAAAGATGTCTATCATCGGGCAAGGTATCGGCTTATCATTGATTATACAGAAAACCCGAAGCCTGCCCTGAAACAGGATGTTGCAGCGTGGGCGAAACAGTGTGTACGCGTGGCTGAATCTAGTAATGGGTTGCGATAGCGGATACGGAAGAACATGGAGAACTCTGTTTCTGTTCAAGGACGTTTTTAGACGTGTACCATACTTTCGATAACGACCAACTTGTGGACGAACTGGCTCGGCTTAAAGTCCCATTTTTGCGTGGTGGCACCGACAATCCAAGCAATCTACCTATACCACCAGCTACGTTCATTTGCGCATTAGCAGCCAGCAACGAGGCACGCGTTCGTTTGGCCTTGATTCCACTTTTTTTGCAACGACCAGAGTATGCAGCCTATGTCCCTCATGCATATAGGGATTTATCAGGCAATGCACAACTTGTGCTGACCTGTTACTACACAGCATCCCACTTTTTACAGAAAAAATATCATAGCCAATTGGAAATCATTCATCCCGTCATGAACTGGCTTCCTGATTTATTCTCTAATGAGCTTGAGATATCATCGGACGAAATAGACGATGGACTTCAAGCACTGGATGAACGACATAAAGAGTTGAGTGGACGCAAAATTAACTGGCTTGGGACCTATGAACATGGTGTACAGAAGTTGTTAAAATTTCTGAAGAAGACAAAATAATGAATGGTCTATCACGCACACAAATTCAACAGTTTTTGATAGAAGTCGGGAATCGTCACGAGCAGCCATCTACCTTAGTATTACTTGGTGGGGCAGCCCTCTGTCTTCTTGGCAACCCACGTCCTACAGAGGATATAGACTATGTTGGTGATGATCTAAGCAAGAGTCTTTTGCAACACACGATTGAGCAGGTTGCTAACGACATGGATCTCGCTGTTGAACCTGTACCTATTCACGAGTTTGTCCCAATGCCACAAAGCCCCGATGACAATCATATTTATATCGGGCAATTTAGTCACCTAAATGTGTATATCATTGACCCATATACGATTGCTCTGAGCAAAATTGACCGAGGGTTTGAGACAGATATTGAGGATATCCTCTTTTTGATTCGCAACAACTTCATTACGTTTGATCAGTTGGTGCGTGTCGTAGATAGTTCATTCTTGCAGGCAGACAAATTTGATTTGGACATCTCCGCAATGAAAATGAATCTAGCGGAAGTCCAGAAATCATTGCAGGATATCAAGAGATAGCTCATCAATCGTACTTCTAGGGCATACTCAACTTATCATTCTTTTATAAACATGGTAGAATATCGGTTCTGAGAAAGTATAGCTTACAAAGATGACATGAGCTATGTTTGTAATAGTTTGTATTAAGCAAAGGAGCAGGAATCAAATGATTATAACACCAGCATATACCGAAATTATCGACTTTATCTCATCATCCATCCCTCCTCAAAATCTAATTAATTTTCGGCCATCTGAAAAGGCCCGAGAGCGAATTGAAGAGTTGATCTATCGTGAAAAGACGGATGGACTGACAGATGAAGAAACGGCGGAATTGGATCATTATCTAATGCTTGAACATATTATGCGAATGGCAAAGGCGCGCGCCCGCCGATTCTTACAATAATTATGTCGCATAAAATGAGCGATAAATTCCAATGAGCTTTACTTATATCAGTGTAGTGCTACGACGGTTGGTGATTGCTCGCGCGTTGCAGCGATGTGAATACTGTTTGATTCACGAAGATGATACCCATGCGGGTTGCCAAGTTGACCATATCATCAGCGAAAAAAACAGTGGCAAGACAACAGCTAGTAATTTAGCCTATTCCTGTACGCATTGTAATCGTTACAAAGGTAGTGATGTCGGTTCGATAGCTGAAACGGGTGATTTCGTGCGCTTCTTCAATCCACGCAAAGATACATGGTCTGAACACTTCTACCTAGATGATAGTACAATTGTGCCAATTACTGATATTGGCGAGGTGACGGCGCGCATTTTGCGGTTCAATGATATTAAGCGCGTGATGGAACGTCAAGACTTGATAGAGTTTGGACTTTATCCATAGCAGACTTCGTCAAATACATCTATTCCACTGTAAAAACACTAAAAATATAAGGTCGCATTTATATGAACATTGATAAACGAATCCTAACACGTTTTAAAGAGTTAGCTGAAACCATTGACCATAATAGTCCATTTTCTCATGATGAAATTATAGATACCAGAGCTTTCACTGCATGGGGGGTAAGTGCTCATAGTTTGATTAGTCGAGTTTTTGGGACAAACAGTATTCATTTTTCTGAATTCAATAATGCATTTAAAACAATACGAGATCATGATTATGAAGTGTATGATGACTATATAGACGTTTGTCTTGGAGCCTTTCAATCAGCATATCATGATTTTCAGAATGGTTATTTATTCGATGTACGAACACTTGTTAATGCTGAACTTGGCGATACAATTCTCGAACAGGCTAAATCGCTTCTAAAGGGCAACTACAAGGATATAGCTTGTGTAGTTGCAGGCATCGCACTTGAGTTAGGGTTAAAAGATTTATGCAGGCAGCAAGGGGTCACATATACTGGCAAAACAAAGTTGGAAGACCTCAACACAAATTTGCGTAAGAAAGATATTTACAATGAATCAATGCGAAAACAGATTACAGCTTGGATAGCACTACGTAACTATGCTGCACATGGCGAATGGGATGAGTATACCCACGCGGATGTCAAGTATCTCATTAATGGCGTAGAACGCTTTCTTGGTGAGTATCTAAGCAAAACGATATAAGTTTTTTATGACTCTGCTGCAAAAAGGTTAAAATCGCCTAAAAACCCGATTTCTTACCAGTGGTAGAGATTAGCAAATTCTACAGAAGTCGGGCTTTTTGCAGCAGAGTCTTTTATGACTATCCAAATTCGGCCGTACCAGTACATTGACCTTCCCCAAATCCAAACCCTCAACACAAAAGTCAAACCCTATCGCCCCGAAGATACCTCCATCATCGACGCCATGAAGGAACATGCACGAGCAGCACAAGTGGCTGGCGATCCACGCTGGATTCACGATGCACCACCATTGCCTAGCCTAGAGGAGGCAGTTGAGAATTATCTCGGTTTTTGGGTAGCGGTGGATGAGGCGACCGGAAATGTCATGGGCATGGTCGGTATCGATTTCGTGGGGCGTGGGCCAGAGATACACGACAACATGCCCTTTGCGGAAGGTTGGCGAGGCCGTGAGGACGTGGCCGAGTTGCGTTATGTTCGTGTTGACCCAGACTGTCGTCGACAAGGCGTAGGGACGCTATTAAACCAAACAGCCATTGATTGGTGCCATGCCAATGGCTTCCAGCGCATCATCTGTAACACAACCTCACCTCAACTGCCAGCACTCAAGCTATAGAGAGTGTTGAAAAAGTATAAGGGAAACATTTAGAAACGAATATAATCAAATGTGTTGTTAAAAAGCAAGAATGAGGAGTGATCTGAAAGCCAAGACACGATAGACAAGGGTTTATGGAGGGTGAGAAAAAAGGGAAAAGTTGCAAAGGAAAGAAGAGTAGGTGAAAATAAGAAGAG
>JBCCFC010000455.1:0-9542 GCA_039029935.1 Chloroflexota bacterium | reverse complement strand
GGACACAGCTTCAGAACTATCTCCGCAATCAACAACTGTTGTTGATCTTGGATAACTTTGAACAGTTGGTGGATGCGCGTCAATCCATTATGTCGTTGTTGACTCATGTGCCGGGGTTGACAGTACTGGTGACATCGCGTGTGCGGCTCAATGTGCGTGGTGAAAAACTGCTCCTGTTGGATCAACTCTCCCTACCCTCGCTTTCCCCGCTGCAAGAACCATCCACATCGGGAACATCTATAGAGGCCCCTGCCGTTGATATAGCGATTGAATCTGCCGATGACTTATTGGACCATAGCGAAGCCTTTGCCTTTTTTGTCCAACGTGCGCAGGATGTCGATCCATTTTTTGAGCTGGACCCACAGCACACCAAGGCCATCGTCCAAATCTGCCATCTGGTCGAGGGCTTGCCCTTGGGCATTGAGTTGGCAGCGGGTATGTTGCCGCTGCTGAGTTGTATGCAGCTTGCCGAAGAGTTGACGCAAAGTCTCGCCACGTTGAGCGGCGATATCAGCGATATTCCCGAAGACCAACGCTCACTGGAGCGCGTCTTTGAACGCTCTTGGTCTCTACTATCGCCTGAAGAGCAAACCCTGATTGCCAGGCTATCGATTTTCCCCAATACGTTTAGCTTTGACGCCGCTCAAACCATCATGAACGCATCACGCCCGTTGATGATGTCGCTCTTCAATCAGTCACTCCTCAAACGCACCAATGCAAATCGTGGGAGGTCCACAGACGGTGAAATCCGCTACACCCTCCACCGGAGTATTCGTGAATTTGCGCGTCGTAAGCTTGTGCAGGATGCGGAACAGGTTCAACAAACCGAAAGAGACTTTGCCCAATATTATCTAGGGTTTGTGGCGGACCGGATGCTACAGGGTCTAAACAGTCAAAAACACATGATTGTTGTGAGACAACTGATGACCGAGCTCGATAATATCCGTGCGGCGTGGCGACGCGGGGTTCGGCAGTATTTGCTACAAGAGTTGTTTGCCGCTGTTGATCCGTTGGTCCACTTTATGGAGGCGCAAGGGCTCTATAGTGATGTCTTTGACCTCTTCTACTATGCCTATACATTTTATGCCAAATTGGATGCGGAACATGGATACACACCGCAACACCCTATCTATATTTTTGTGGGGTATATCCAAGCCTTCATGTCCATGTGTATGGGGCGTCAGGGGAAGCAGCTAGAGTCCGCTCGGTATATCCGCGCAAGTTTTGACAAACTAGAGTCAACAGATGCCCTGCTTCCTAAGTTCGCTTGTCGGCTTGTCTTTGGGAGTCTTCAACGGGCGGTCAATTTGCAACATGCACACAAATTGCTCCAAGAGGCAGTGGTGATGGGCGGATCGTATAGTCTGCATACAAAAGTAGCGGCAACCATTTTTGTGGGCGAGGTTGAATGTCTGCTTGGACACTATGAGCAGGCACAACAGACGCTTCTGCAGATTGATGATGTATTCAACGAGATGGATTGGGGCTGGGGTAGGTTTCAATGTCAGCGTTCTCTGGGTATTGCGCATACACGTCAGGGGCAGTATGTGGATGCATCCATATGTTTTGAGATATGCATGGAAATCACCCATGAACACAATCTAAAATACGCTTTGGCCGAGTCACACATTTTTATGGGCGATACCTTGCGCTTGCAGGGGCGGTTGGATGACGCAGCACAATCCTATCGGGAGGGCTTGGTCATTGCCCAGACCTATCAATTTCTCCCCTTGATGTTACATGCACAGTGGGGGCAGGGCTGCCTGGCCGCACAGATTGGTGACTATGCAGAAGCAAGAGCGTTGCTGGCCGATAACGTGGGTATCCATCGCCAAACGCTGCGGACAACCGTATTGCCCGCATTGGGCTGGGTGTTGATGGCACTGGGTGACTTTGCAGAGGCAGAGGCGTATTTTCAACAAATTTGCGAAATGGCAGAGAGTACCCATGCCTTGCCCATTGGTCTTGAGGCACAGGCTGGGCTTGCGTGTCTTGCCATCAAGCGTACCCAGCAAACAGGCGCGACCAACGAACCCCAGACGCAACAACCCACCCTCGATCTGCAAGCCATTGTACAGAACCCAGCCACCGCAACGGAAACGCGTCAACGGATTCGTGACCATATAACAATTTAAATGAAAAAATCATGTCAAATCTATTAACGATTCATCTATTTGGGTATCCAGCGTTATTTCTTTCAGAAAGCCCTCTCTCGCTCAAATTGCCCCACAAAGCCCTCGCATTGTTGTATTATGTGGCCGTAGAAGAACAGCCTGTGGGTCGCGAGACCTTGGCAACATTACTCTGGCCGGATTCGCCAGCCACAACGGCCAAACAATCTCTGCGCAATTTGCTTTCACAGTTACGCAAATCGTTGGGTGACTATATGGAGATTACGCCGCGCACGGTTACACTTCGACATGAAAACATCCAATCGGTTGATGTGGTTGATTTTCAAAGAGGGATTCAGCACCGTTCCAGTCGTAGGTCGCTCCAACCATATGAACTGGATGCATGGCAAATGGCCTTAGACCTTTACCGCGGTGACTTTTTGGCAGGGTTTCATGTCCATCAATCCGACCCATTTGACGTATGGATGATTGCACAGCGCGAATATCTGCGTCAACTCCTGTTGACCAATCTTTATGCGCTGGCAGAGGCTCATGAAACCGCAGGTCAAGTGGACAAGGGGCTGATCGTACTCGAGCGGCTGTTGTTGTTTGAGCCTTGGAGTGAGGAAGCGTATCAAAAACAGATGCTGTTGCTGGTGTCACTGGGAAAGCGCGTCGAAGCCATCCATCGCTATGAAATTTGTCGCCAAGTGTTGCAGGAGGAGTTGGGACTCCCCCCCTCGCCAGAGTTGACATCCTTGTATGAAGAGTTACGGCAAACGAAGCCTCGTCAGAATCAGCCTGTATCGCCAGAACCGCCCACAATTGGTATGCCACGACACTCATATCAACAGACGACACCTGTTTATCAAGGTAAGCCAGCATCACATCAACAACGGACGCATAACCAAATTGTTGCTGATGCCTCAACAAACAGTGTCTCAACAAACAGTGCCTCAACAAACAGTGCCTCAACAAACAGCCCCTCAATCAACAACGTTGCGACTGAGAGAACAATCACTGAAAAAACAACAACCGAAACGGTCACCACCGAAACCATTACTGTCGAAAGGACTTTCACAAGCTCAAATACAGGATCAGACACTGTATCAGACCAGACATCAACATCGAGTCATCGCACACAGACACCACAGCACAATTTGGGCTATCCTCTCCATACTTTTGTGGGTCGTAAAAAAGAGCTAAATCACATCGTACAACAGTTGATCCAGCCATCCTGTCGCTTGTTCACCATTATCGGCGCGGGGGGCATGGGCAAAACAACCTTGGCACAGACGGCGGGATTGCGTTTGTTAGAAACACATCCGGAGGCGTTTCCAGATGGATTCTTCTTCATCTCCTTGGCAGGTATTGACACGAATGAAATTAACCTTGCCAGCGATTCACAACCGAATCACCAAGGGGATCCCCAAAGGAATCCCCCAGTTCACGCTGCCGCCGAGCCAGAGTCCTATGAGGCCATCGGGACAGTCATTGCGGAGCAGATTGGGTGCGATATTCAAGGTCAAGTATCCTGTTGGACACAGCTTCAGAACTATCTCCGAAATCGTCAACTGCTGTTGATTCTCGATAACTTTGAGCAGTTGGTGGATGCGCGCCAATCCATTGTGTCATTGTTGACTCATGCGTCGGGATTGACAGTGTTGGTGACATCGCGTGTGCGTCTGAATGTGCGTGGTGAAAAACTACTTTTGTTGGATCAACTTTCTTTGCCTCCACAACCAGACACAGCAGCCACATCTACATCTATAACCACATCTATTGAGGAACCTGCCGTTCACGTAGAGAGTGAATCTGCGGAGGACTTATTGGCGCAGAGCGAAGCCTTTGCGTTTTTTGTCCAACGTGCGCAAGATGTCGACCCGTTCTTTGAACTGGACCCACAGAGTGCCAAGAGTATTGTCCAAATTTGTCATCTCGTCGAAGGGCTACCCTTGGGGATTGAGCTGGCAGCGGGTATGCTGCCCCTGCTGAGTTGTACGCAACTTGCTGAAGAATTGACGCAAAGTCTCACCACGTTGAGCGGAGATATCAGTGATATTCCCGAAGATCAACGGTCGCTGGAGCGGGTGTTTGAACGGTCTTGGTCTCTGCTTACACCGAAAGAGCAAGGTTTGATTGCCAGATTGTCGATCTTCCCAAACACATTTAGCTTTCACGCTGCCCAAACCATCATGAACGCATCACGCCCGTTGATGATGTCACTCTTCAACCAATCACTCCTCAAGCGTGCAAATGCAAACAGTGGTAGCATGGCAGGTGATGAAATTCGTTACACACTCCACCGGAGCATCCGTGAGTTTGCGCGTCGTAAGTTGGCGCAGGATGCGGAACAGGTGAAACAAACAGAAAGAGACTTTGCAGAGTACTATTTAGCATTTTTGCGAGAGCGACTCATACTAATTACCCGAAAAGAACAGACAACAGTGATCGCACAGATCATGGCAGAAATAGATAATGTACGTACCGGATGGCGTCAAGGTGTTCGACACCATCTTATTCAAGAACTGACGATGTGTTCAACTGTCTTAAATCACCTGATGGAAAGCCAAGGCATCTATGCGGATATGTTTGACCTGTTCCACTATGCCTATACATATTACGAAAATCTTGATATGGAGCATGGATACCCACCCAACCACCCCATCTCGATTCTCCTGGGTCATCTCCAAACCCATATGGCAATGAGTGTGGCGCGGCAAGGAAAAGCTGCGCAGGCAGAGAGATATATGCGCGCCAGTTTTGCAAAATTGGAACCAACCGACGCTATCTATCCAAAATTCATGTGCAGGGTTCTCTTAGGCAGCTTTCTACGGTCGAGCAATTTGCAAAAGGCGCACCAGTTACTGAAAGAAGCAAAGTGTTTGGGAGAGTCCTATAATGAGAATACAAAAGCCCTTTCGATCATTTGTCTGGCCGAAATTGAGTGCCTTCTGGGGGACTATCGTAAGGTGCAACAAGACCTCAGCCAGCTAGTGGATGTCATCAAACCGTTGGGGTGGGGTTGGGGGATGACGCTATGTCAGAGACTGTTGGGGCTGGCCGAAATGCGTATGGGGAATTATGTGGGTGCAGCCGCCTGTTTTGAGGTCTGCATCGAAATCGCCCATGAACGCAACATGAAACATGCATTGGCCGACGCGCTCATTTTTATGGGTGATCCATTACGCTTACAAGGACGACTGGATGACGCTCGGCAGTGCTATCAAGAGGGCCTGGCTGTGGCCGAGTACTATCAATTTGGCGTGTTAATCGCCCAAGGACGGTGGGGACAAGGGTGTCTGGCCGAGCAGACGGGCAACTATATAGAGGCAAAGGCACTGCTCGCCAATAGTTTTGACAAACATCAACAGTCACAACGCGCCAAAGCGTTGCCAACACTGGGGTGGGCATTGATGGGGCTGGGTGAATTTGCAGAGGCAGAAGCTCATTTTCAACAAATTTATGAGGAAACGCTGGAAACCCATGCATTGCCCATTCGCCTAGAAGCACAGGCTGGGCTTGCCTGTCTCACGCTCAAGCGTACCCAGCAAGCAGGAACGACCAACCAAGGTGAGCCGAAACAATTCACCCTTGACCTACAAGCCATTGCACAACATCCAGCGACCGCAGCCGAAACACGTCAACGGGTTTCTGATTTTATCGAGACTTTGTAAAATTTCGCGACAAAACCCCATTGGTTGCTAAAAAAGCTTTCAACTAATCAGCCGTCAGCATCCTAATACGGGTTGAATTGAGCGTGGTCGTGTGGTCAGTCTAGCACAAACATTAGTTGCCAAGCGTTTGCTGATATTCAATTTTGTACTCATTTGACATCAAAAAAATTTCTGTTATAATAAAGCCATACTACGCACTTCGTAAGCTACTGTACAAACGAGATGGAGGTTGGCATGGCGGCGATAGCAGAAACCACGCCTAATTATTCACAATATACACAAAAGAAAGTTGGTCTTTTTGGACGGTTGGCCGGAGCATCGTCCGTATTAGAGGCCAAAGAAGCCCGATGGGGCTATATTTTCCTCATCCCCTGGCTAATTGGGTTGATTGTCTTTTGGATTGGACCCATCATCGCCTCCATGTTTTTTGCCGTGACAGAATATGATGTTCTCTCAGCCCCCAGATATATTGGTATGGAAAATTTCACACGTGCATTTACAGGTGACAAACTCTTCTGGCCGTCATTGGGACGCACCTTCTACTACTCGCTGGCCGTTGTCCCCATCACCATTGTCGGATCGTTGGGACTGGCGATTCTGCTTAACCAGAAGCTCAAGGGCACGAATGTTTTTCGCACCTTGTTTTTCCTGCCACACCTGACACCAGCGGTTGCCCTTGCTGTCCTCTGGGTCTGGCTTTTCCATCCACGTGTTGGCCCCATCAACTCCATGTTGCAGACACTACTAGACGTTGCAGGACCAGGCTGGCTGACCTCAAAGGAATGGGCATTGCCTGCACTGATCATCATCAGCCTCTGGGCAGCGTTGGGGGGCAACACCATGCTCATCTTCCTTGCGGGGCTACAGGGTGTGCCGCAGGAGTTGTTGGAAGCGGCTGAGATTGATGGGGCAGGGGCATGGGCCAAATTCCGCAATGTGACGTTGCCAATGATTTCACCCACACTGCTCTTTAATCTGATTCTCGGTGTGATCGGTGCGCTCAAAGTCTTTACTCTTGCTTTTGTGGCGACACAAGGAGGCCCCTCCTACTCTACTTGGTTCTATGCACTACACATCTATCAACAAGCCTTTGCCTACTATCGCATGGGTTATGGGGCGGCCTTGGCATGGATTTTTGTGGTGATTTTGTTGATCTTTACCTATCTACAGTTGGCAACTTCACGACGCTGGGTTTACTACGGAGGTGAATAAACGATGGCAACACAAACGGATGTTTACACAGGGGCACCAATCGCCAATCTGGGGCAGTCGCAAGCAACCCCCCGTACACGGCGTACTCCATTTAAGCCGTCCATCCTCTGGCTCTATGCGATGGCGATTTTTCTTGCGCTCATCTTTATGTTCCCCTTCTTCTGGACCGTGATGAGTTCGCTCAAAAGCCCCCAAGAGATCAACACCTTTCCACCTACCTTCACGCCAGAAATTCCACAATGGGGTAACTATCCACGCGTCTTAGAAATGCAGCCTTTTTTGCGCTGGTTTTGGAATAGCACCTTTGTCGTCTTGATGACAACCACTGGCACCATTCTGACATCTTCATTGGTGGCCTATTCCTTTGCCCGTTTCCGCTATCGGGGTCGAGAATTTATTTTTATCGTCACGCTGGGCACAATGATGATTCCAGCCCAAGTTACCTTGATTCCGCAATTTGTTCTCTTTCACCGGTTAGGCTGGATCAATACTCTCTATCCGCTCTGGGTTCCCTTCTGGTTTGGCGGAACAGCCTTTGCCATCTTCCTGATACGCCAATTTATTATGACTTTGCCGAGAGAGTTGGATGAAGCGGCCTTGATTGATGGGGCCAGCTATTGGCAAATCTTCTGGCGTATTCTGATTCCGCTCTGCAAACCCGTCATCGCCACCATCGGTGTCATCACCTTTATTGCCAGTTGGAATGATTTTGTCAACCCGTTGATCTATCTGCAACTACGTGAAAAGTTCACCTTGGCGGTGGGGCTGAACTACTTCAAGAGTCAACCCGAAATGGCAGGTGAACCCACCGAGCATCTGCTCATGGCCGCGTCCGTGATGGTGATTGCCCCTGTGATCATTCTGTTCTTCACCACACAGCGTTATTTTGTGCAGGGTATTGCGCTCTCTGGCATCAAAGGTTAATTTATGTGTCTGATTGATTGGTGGGCTTGATGTATCAAGCCCCTACGCCAGTCAATTCATCTTTATACTACTTATCTTGGAGGAAAAAATGCACGATCAAAAACTGAGTCGTCGTAATCTCTTGAAATTGATGGGCGCAGGTTCTGCGGCCTTGGCCTTAGCTGCTTGTGCGCCAGCGGCTGGTCCTGGTGGATCATCTGAGGGTGGCGATGCACCAGATGCAGCCAAGAAGGAAATGAGCATTGCGACCTTTGCCGCTGTCTTGCATGATTGGCAACGTGAATTTGCTGCTCGCTGGGCAGATGAAAACCCAGATGTCGATTTGACCATTGAGGAAGTGGTCTACGGTGAGATGGGCAAGCTGCAATTGGCGCGTTCGGCTTCGGGTACACTCTGGGATTTGGTCTTCAGCGGCATCAAATGGTTCCCATTCTCAGCGTCCAAGGGCATGTTCTTGGCGTTGGATGACATGATGGAAGTGCGTGCCGAAGATGCGAAGTTGGATGACTTCTTCCCAGCGGCACTGGCGGGTGGTTATCTGGATGGCGCACTCTATGGTTTGCCATACGAGATTCACCCAGGCAACCCAGCGTTGGTCGCCATCAATGTAGACTATTGGGAAGAAAAGGGTGTGCCACTGCCAGTGGATGACGAGTGGGATGTGATGCAATATCGCGACATTGCCGAGTCCTTAACCGATATTGACAACAACATGTATGGCACAGACTACTGGCCAGGCAACTACTATGACTTCCAGTCATTGGTGCGCGCCTTTGGTGCAGAGATTATGGATGAAAGCCACGATAACTTCGTCTTTAACATGGATGACACCAACATTGAAGCGGCAGAGTGGATTTGGTCATTGCGCGCTGACCGCAATGTTGCTGTCCCACAGGAGATGATGCTGGAAGGCGTTGACTTTACAGCGGGTGCGCTCGCCAGCGATGTGACTGGTTCGTATAGTGTTAATCGCTACATCACTGAAATTGGTGATTCATTCAATGTTGATTTCGCCATCTTCCCGTATGGGCCAGATGGATCACGCGGATTCACCGCCTTCACATCTAACTACTCCTGTTACTCAGAGACCAACCATCCGGATGAGGCGGTAGACTTGCTGCTCTATCTCTCCTCAACCGAGGCTGGATTGTGGTCTGCGTTGGAGCAGGGTACAGGTCAGCCCAATGCACGCTTCTCTGTGTGGGAAGATGAAACGCTGTTGAGCCAATCACACCCAATCTTTGAGCGTGTGCTGAACAAGCTCTATCGCGATGATGCACTCGACGGCTCCTTCCCAATTCCATCAAACTTGCGCTTCCAAGAGCTACAGGACAACTGGGCCAACACCATGCCAGAGTTGTTCCACGGCAATGTGCCGTTTGAAGAGGGAATGCAGGCGGTACAGGATGCATGTCAGGAGATTATGGAATTGCCACGTGCATAGATGGTGATGTAAGTATTTTGTAGGGGTATGAGGTGTAAGAGGTGTCAATGGCCGACTTTTCGCAAAAAATCGGGAACGTCAACACTTGACAGGCTGGACGCATTTCTGGTCAGGTACGCCGTGTCTTCGAGAACAGATACCACAGATTCTGCTGCGTCAGAATCACGGTTCGCT
>JBCCFC010000454.1:0-9543 GCA_039029935.1 Chloroflexota bacterium | reverse complement strand
TTGAGTCGTATATGATAACATAAGGATACAGGGATGTCTATTGATTTTCGGAAACTATCTCTTTTTGTCTGTGCATTTTTGTTAACCGCTTGTACTGGTTCATTGCCATTTTTTGGTGATGATACACCAGAAGAGGATATGTCCGGTGTACCGTCGGGCAATATTTTAGTCTGGCATAGCTGGCAGGGCAATGACTACACTGTGTTGCGCGATCTTTTTAATGATTATACAGAACTGCATCCGGGGGTACGCATCGTCGATGAATATTACAGCGTCGAAGATATTGAGGCACTGTTTTTGACCGAAGTTCATGATGGCTTGGGGCCAGACCTGCTGCTTGCGCCCTCATATCTGGTCAGGGAATTTATCCATGACAACGCCATTCGTGAACTGAGTTCGTATGATTTGAACCTTGACAACTATCTTTCGACCGCTGTTACAATGGTGCAAGATGAGGACAAAGTATATGGGTTGCCGTTGTCATTGAATACAGACGTACTGTATTATAATAAGCCTTTGCTAGAGTCCTACTCACGCGAGGTAGAGGGCGTCGCAGATGATGCGGAAGGTGCATCTTCAGACGCCGGTGCTGCCACCGACCAAGCTGCCTTGGCCAATTTGGTTGCCACCATCCAGAGTCAGCAAGGAGCAATTACCGATACCCAGACGGTCGAATTACTCAATGAATTGCTACGGAGTACACAACAAGCAGCCGCCCAATCGGTCAGCCTCTCGCCCCCAACGGATATTGACGAGTTATTAGAGCAGGCCAGTCAGGGGGTCACAGTTGCGATCCCAACCAGTTTTTCCGATGTCGTCTGGGGCGTTGGCGCATTTGGTGGGCAGATTTTTGATGAAGAGGGTCGTGTTATCCTCAACCAAGGTAGCTTTGCGAACTGGCTTAGTTGGTTACAGCAGGCCCAAGAAATTCCCACGGTCTTTTTTGCTGCCAACCGACATGAAGTTCAGTCTCTGTTTGAATCAGGGCAGATCGTCTATTACGTTGGCGAGACCCACGAGCTATCCCTACTCCAGAGTGCCTTGGGTGCGGATAATCTAGGCGTTGTCCGTCTGCCCGGACATACAGACCGTCCCGCGACGCCTTTCCTAACAGCAGAGGTCCTCGTCTTTAATCGTGCTGCCACACAGCGCAACACCGACATTGCCTTTAATCTGGCAAAATTTTTGACCAATCGTGAACAGCAGCGTGCCTTGGCCTATTCAATTGGTAAACTGCCAGCCCACAATCGTGTCAATATTGATCCACGTCTTTCGCCAATTGCGGCGGAGTTTATTGCCCAAAGCAAGACCGCTGTCCCCGTTGCGCTCAATGAGCTGGTTGGGTTGCCCAAAATCGAAGCAATTATCGGTGTTGGCAATAATCTCATCAGCCAGGTTCTGAGTGGCGAACTCAACGCAGGTGATGCGGCCAACCAAGTAACCGTCATGGTCAATGAGCAGTTTGGCCTCGATACGCTCACATCGGCAGAGATTGCAGGCACATGCGACCTGACTGGCGAAATCGTTGTTTGGCATACCTGGATAGATGCTTTCGAGGAAACGCTGGAAGCAATCAACCAAGAGTTTAAGACCCGCTGCCCAGATGCGACCGTTACATTGGTCCATGCAGATGCAGGGGACACATTTGAAGAACGCTATATTAAGTCGATAGAACGCCAGTCTACCACCAATGGCGAGCAAACGGATAACCCAGATCCCTTGCTGGACACTCCTCCAACAATGTTTTTAGCCAATGGTAGCCATTTACGGTCATTAGCCCCAGCCGGACAGGTTCAGGATTTTAGCGAGTTGATTGACGCCGATTTTATGCAACGGTTTATCCCAACAGTGGATGCGGCAGTGCGTTATAATGATAATATTTATGGTATTCCTGTGGCATTGCGTGTCGAGACACTTTTTTATAACAAGGATATGGTTGCTGATCCACCGTCGGTCTTAAACGATCTCCTCAGTGCGGCGTCGCCGGAAAGTCGTGTCGGCATTCCCATTGACTTTGTGAACAGCTATTGGGGAATTTCTGCCTTTGGGGAAAGCGGCGTGACACCACAAGTATTTGATGAAAATGGTCAGCTTATGTTGGCGCAATCTGGCTTGGCCGATTGGTTAGCATGGCTCAATGATATACAGGATCAGCCAGGCATTGTCCTGAATAAGAGTGAGAAGTTTCTACGAAACGAGTTCTATAGAGAAAACTTGGCTTATTTTGTGGGCAATAGCGGTCACTTGGATTTTCTACAAACACGGATGGGGGCCGATAAAGTGGGTGTGGTCCCGTTACCATCGGGTAGCCCACTGTTGCGTGTACACTCATTTATGTTAAGCCCTGCTGCAACACCAGAAGAGCAGTTGTTGGCATCTGCGTTTGCTCAGTTTGTGACTGAAGTTGAAAATCAACAAAATTTAATGGCTTCCGTGCGAGCCGTGCCTGTCAACATCAATGTCAATTTTGAAGGCGATGAAGCGATGATCGAATTGGTCAATCAGGCCAATCTGGCGACCAGCCTCCCCAATATCCCGCAAACCAAAGCACTCGTTCAATGGGGCGAAATTATCTATACGCAGGTGTTAAATACAGGAATTGACCCGACAAAAGCGGTTGAAACATTTACCACATTAATCGACACAGCCAATGGTGTAAAAACAATCGAAGAAGTGCCTGTTGAGCCATGTGAAGATGAAGGATCACTTGTGCTGTGGCATAGCTGGACCGACATTGAGGAAAAAGCATGGACGTCTGTCATCAACAACTTTGCCGAGCGTTGTCCTTCGCTACAGATCGACACCTATTTTGTGTCAGAGACAGACTTTACACAGGAATTGACAAAGACGCTTGAAATTCAAGCAATCACCGAAAGAGCGAATGACAATACACTGCCCCAACCTGATCTCTTCTTGGCCTCTAGCAAACATCTTGCATTTTATCAAGATACAGGCTTGCTGCAAACGATTAATGAGTGGGTTGGGCCGGAATCGTTGAGCGAGCATTTGCCAGAAGCAGTGGATGATGTCACCAACCAAGGGCTGCTCTATGGTCTGCCACAATCCATTGTGCTGCCAGCGTTGTATTACAACAAAACATTGGTTGAGTCTGGGACGCCTGCACAGACGTTTGGCGAACTGCTGCTTCACGCCGAACAGGGGCAAACAGTGGCGATGAACAGTGGCTTTTTTGAGTTATTCTGGGGTGCAGCACCCTTTGGCTGCGAATCTTGCCAAACAGGGACATTATTTGGGGCGACAAATGAGATTATTCTGTCTGAATCAGAGCTCGCCAACTGGCGGCAGTGGCTGGCAAATGCCGATCAGACTGGACAATTCATCTATAGTGCCGATCAATCCGAACTGGAAGACCTCTTCTTGGCAGGTGAGGTCGCCTATTTGGTAAGCGGTCCTGAATTTTTATCAAGCGCACAGGAAGCACTAGGGGGGTCCAGTGTGGGCGTGGCTTCGTTAGTACATACAGCCGATGAACAGGTTTCACGCCCCTTCCGTGAGATTGGGACATTCTACTTCTACCACGATGCCACGATTGAACAGACTGAGTTGGCGATCAAGTTTGCGCAATTTGCAACCGCTCAAGACAGCCAAACAACACTATTGGATGAAGGATTCATCATCCCAACCCATACGTTCATCGCTGCCACTGTTGACAACCCAAATGCCACCTCGTTTATCTATCCTCTCTATGATGCCATCTCGCTGCCAGATTATAGCCAGCGGACGTTATTGGTAGAGAGTGGCGTTTTTCAGATATTTGATGATTTAGGCCAATAATTCAGGGTAAAGATTCAGGGAGCGTATTATGTCACCAGAAATGCAAGAATCCAATGTCTACATCGCTAATTTCCTAAGAGATTTATGGCTCAAGCTATCGATTTATTTCAGCCGTCCAGATGTACAAACACAGCTACTTGCCATCCTTGTGCTATTGGTCCTTCTTAGTATCGTTGCGACGCTACTGCGCACATGGATTCGTCCGACCCCATTAAAACACCTGCCCTATGAGCCTGATGATCAGGTGCAGCCACGCCGCTTTGGACGGGTTATCCGGATTGCAATTGGTTTACTGATCTACCCAGTTTTAGGGATTATTGCCACAACATACACAATACCCTTTGTACCCAGCCAATCCAAGGGCTTGTTGGAGCTTTTCCTGTCCATTTTGTGGATGATGTTGTCATTCCGCATTGTTGTCGGCGTGCTTTATTTACTACTTGATGAGGGCCTGGTCAGCAGACTCTACAACCGGATGCTCAATCCCTTATTTGGTCTCTATATAACCTATATTTTTGCCAGACTGGTCATCAATGTACAGACGACGGCAGAGGTCATACTCAACCAGTTTGCAGACAGCCCGCTTACACTAGGTGCATTGTTCATTGCCACAGTTGGTCTATACTTCTGGATTGATGGTATCGCCCACATTAGCGAGATTGTCAGCAAACTCAGCAAACGCTATAGCAACGTCAATGCAGGGCGTCTTGATGCGGCGTTGACATTGGGTGGATACATTTTGATCTTTGTCGGTGTTGTGGTTGCGCTGAGTGTTCTAGGGGTGGATTCAACTGTATTTGCGGCTATCTTGGGTGGGCTATCTGTCGGCATCGGTTTTGGCCTACAAGCGATTTTGAGCAATTTTGTCAGCGGTATTTTGATGCTCTTTGAGGGAGCCATTCGACCGGGAGACTATCTGAGCATTGAGGGGGAATGGGTAGAGGTCACAAAACTAGGTGTGAACAACACATTGGTCCGTTCCTTTGATGGCTTTGAGATTATTGTACCCAACCAAGAGTTACTAAGCTCTACCGTCACCACGTTCACGGGGTCTGATAACCTCTATAGATTTAGACTCACTGTCAAAACCACCTTTGCCCCCGATATCAACCTAATGTTGACGGTGCTAACCAAGGTTGTCAACAGTATGGTTGAACAAGACCCAGCTGTGTTAGAAAAACCTGCCCCTGGGGTAATGCTGCACAATATTAACGATGACGACGTCATCACGTACAAAGCCGATCTATGGCTCAATATCCGCGAGGCAAGCTGGCCCGTGCTACGGACAATGTTCTATAATCGGTTGGTGCAAGAGATGGAGCAACATGATATCGATATAGCGGCCTTGGATATATACGCCGAAGAGCCGATGGTCTTAATGAAAGAAGAGGGGTTGCCAGCCTAGACCCAGCCTGTGGTGTAAGACCCTTATTGCATTCTACAGCTTTTCGAGTTTGACACCTTTGAAAGAATGCAGTATAATTTCGAATCTGTCAGGGATAAATAATTGATATAATTATATTATCACGCTGATATGCCCCTGTGGTGGAATTGGTATACACGGCAGGTTGAGGGCCTGTGCCCTTCTGGGCATCTCCGTTCGAGTCGGAGCAGGGGCACCAATTCGATTTATAATTGATACAAATCAAACAAAAGCGGTTTCGCTCTACTCATCAGGGTGATAACCGCTTTTGTTTTTGGGAGAAAAATATGGTGAACACAGGAGCAATGACGCTCTCAGACTTTATGGATGCATTGGCGGCGCAGGAATCCACACCCGGTGGCGGTGGGGCCGCCGCGCTAACAGGAAGCCAAGCAGCAGCGTTGATTAGCATGGTGATCAACTTTACGCTGGGCAAGAAGAAATATGCGCATGTGCAAGAGGCAATGGAAACGGCCTTAGCCCAGAGTGAGGGCTTGCGCACCGAACTGCTTGCGTTGGCAGATCGAGATGTGGAGGCATTTGAGGCCGTCTCCGCCTGTTATGGGATGCCCAAGAAAACGCCCGAGGAGAAAGCCACACGCACAGCAGCACTACAAACGGCACTCAAGGGCGCAGCAGAGGTCCCCTTTGTGGTGGCCGAACGCTGTTTTGAGGTCATGGCAATGGCTGAGTTTATCGGCGCAGAGGGCAATGTCAATGTCGTCAGCGATGCTGCCACTGCACTCTATCTGGCCTACGCAGGATTGAAAAGTGCGCTAGTCAATGTCAACATCAACCTGAAGTTTATCAAAGATGAGGCATTTGTGGCCGAGTGGTCCGCCAAGCGTGATGGATTACTGGCCGACGTTGAGTCAACGTACATCAGCGCAGCAGAGGCATGTGAAGCTACGTTAGGCATTGAATTATAGATCGTAATAAAAGTTCGACTTCTGTAAGAAGTCGAACTTTTGGTAGCATTAGAAGAAAGAATGAATCATGACAGCACAATTACTCAATGGAAAAGAGTTATCCAAACAGCTCAAGGACGATCTAAAAACAGAAATCGCAGCCTTTAGCGAGGATAAAGGGGTTGCCCCATCTCTAGCAGTTTTGCGCGTGGGCGATGATGGTGCCAGCGCAGGCTATGCCCGTGCGATTCGCCGCAGTTGCAAGGGCGTTGGGGTAGCTTTTCATCCTGAGGAGCTACCCGCTGATGCGACCCAAGCAGACGTTGAGGCGGCACTGGATCGACTCAACAATGATGCGAACATACATGGTATCATGGTATTGGAGCCATTACCGGACCAAATCGACGGCGATGTCCTCACAATGAAGCTCAACCCAAACAAGGATGTCGATGGTGTACACCCGATGAATGCAGGCCGACTGGCAGCGCAACGCCCCCCCTACTTTGTGCCTGCAACACCAGCAGGCGGGATTCGTCTGCTCGAAGAGGCGGGCATCGAATTTAAGGGCAAACATGCGGTTGTTGTTGGGCGTAGCGATATCGTGGGCAAGCCCATGGCAATGCTGCTGCTCCACCGCCATTGCACTGTCACCATTGCCCACAGCCGCACACAGGATTTACCAGCGGTATGCCGCTCTGCCGATATCCTCTGCGTCGCTGTTGGCCGCGCCGAGATGGTATCAGGCGATTGGGTCAAGCCCGGCGCAATCGTTGTGGACTTTGGCACAACATATACCGACGATGGACTAAAAGGCGACTGTGAACAGGAAAGCGTGGCGGCAGTTGCGGGCATGATGACCCCTGTCCCCGGTGGCACAGGCCCGATGACGAACGTGATTTTGATGACAAATGTGTTTGAGGCGGCGAAGCTGGCGGTGTGATAGTGTGATAGTGTGATAGTGTGATAGTGTGGTAGTGTGATGGTGTAGGGGTGTAATGGTGTGGGAATGGAACTGAAAAATAGAGATAGAATGTCAAGTGAGAATGATGGGCTGTCAAAAAAACAAGTGACCTCTACACCATCACACCATCACACTATCACACCATCACACCATCACACCATCACAATCTGTCTCTACTTTATCCTCACCCTCATCATGACATGGCCTCTCGCCAGCCAATTTACGCAAGCGATTCCAGGGGATGGCTTTGATGGTTGGCAGAACTACTGGAATTTGTGGTGGGTTAAAATTGCCCTGATAGACCGCATACAGAACCCGTTCTATACAGATATTCTCTACGCACCAACGGGTGTTGATCTCTATTTTCACACGCTGAACCCTTTCAACGGCTTGGTGACACTGCCCATTCAACTCACATCGGGCTTGATTGCAGCCTATAACACCGTTGTCTTGATTAGCTGGAGTTTGGGTGGGTATGGTGTCTATTTACTAACACAATGGGTCTTGCGTGAACGTAGGCCAAACCGAGCGGCAAACCAAGCGGCACATCGAACAACACATCTTGCCGCCTTCATTGCTGGGCTGATCTTCACCTTCTCGCCCTTCCACATGGCGCATCTGCTCGGTCACATGCAGGTCATGAGCTTGCAGTGGACTCCATTCTATATACTTTATTTATTGCGAGCGCAACATCAGATAGCTCAACCTCTTTCAGGAAGGGTTCAATCTGCTGACTTGACTTACACTAAAAACCCTTTCTGGAAGAAATATCCTTGGCTACGTAGCGCACTCCTCGCAGGTCTCTTTCTGATTCTTACAGGGTTATGCGATTGGTATTTTGTCCTCTATCTCTTTTTATTCACAGGATTGGTCACGATATGGCATGTCGTTCATGGGTTGATTTCACGCCGATTGAGACTCACATTTGCGGTGTTCCCGCCAGCCGTTGCAGGTCTACTGTTCCTGGTTGTCCTCAGCCCCATCCTCATCCCTATGATTCGACAGGCCACCGAGTTCAGCTTTATGGTACGCCCTGTGACCGATCTCTACATTCTGAGTGCCAGTGTACTTGATTTTATCGTACCCAACCGACTGCACACCTGGTTTCGCCCCGATAGTTTTGGCTGGCCCGGCAATCTGATTGCACCTGTCAGCGAGCGCACCATCAGCATCGGTTATCTGCCATTGATATTGGCAGGCATCGCCATTTGGCAGCGGAAATATAGCTCAGTGGCATTCTGGCTGATATGCGCACTCTTCTTTATGATGATGGCTCTTGGACCTGAACCACATTTGGGGTCGATTACACGTGAAGATATCCCCAGCAGCGATGTCACGACAATTACCCAACAGTGGACACCCTACTCCTTGCTCAACGAACTGATTCCCTTCATGCGTATCAGCCGCAGTGTCAGTCGCTATGCACTCATGGTTCAATTGGCAGTGGCTATCTTAGCAGGCATGGGGCTGGCCTCATTGCTCAACCCAAGCACAACATCCGCGTTTATCCGCGCTCGTCCGCGTCCTATATCCCTTCTTGTCGCATTCGTCTGTATCCCGATTTTGCTGGCAGAATATTGGGTGGCACCCTATCCCATGTCGCCACCGGACACACCGTCGGTTTATCAACAATTAGAGAAATCACCATCAGGAACAATGCTCAATCTGCCCATGAACTATGACCGCCCCGGCTATCTGCTCTACCAAACGGTCCATCAACAACCGCTTGCCGTCGCCTATATCAGCCGCGATGATCCACGCACCTTGACCGAGCGTGCTCCTGTGCTACAGCATTTCCGCCATTTAGGGCCAGATATTCTCGACATTGATCCGGCACAGGTTGGGATGACCGTGTTACATGATTTGGGCATCCGCACAGTTGTGTTGGATCGCTATAAAATGCCCGGTGGGTTAGAGCGTGAATACACCAGTACATTGGCCCAGACCATTTTTGATGAGCAGGCATCGCTATACGAAGATGACCGTATCACCGCCTATGCCGTGCAGGAGCCTGCCGAGCTACAACCATATATGGTATTAGGACCGCTCAACTGGGGGCCATTACAGAAATATGATGAGCAAGATGGACGCCCATTATTAGGTGAGGCAACGTTACAGTTTTATCATGCACCTGATGATGCCCAAATACGCGTGGTGTATCAAACGCCAGCCGAGATGTCAGTCCGTGTCACCGCACCAGCCCTCGCACAGACGATAACAACACTACCGCCAGCCATACAACCAGCGGAAGTTTTGCTGGATTTGGGTATGTTACGTGAACGAGCATCTATTTCGACGCAGATTGATACGCTGAGTGTGATCGGGTTTGTGGCAGACGGAGCAGGACCTTCACCTGTTATTTATGAATTATCATTTGTTGAATAATATTGGGTGTGTAGGTGGATGGACCTCCGGACGGTGTTCAATCTTTTGAAAAGATTGAACACCTTCCGGAG
>JBCCFC010000453.1:0-9561 GCA_039029935.1 Chloroflexota bacterium | reverse complement strand
CCGAAATCTTTCCTCAAGCGAGGTTCTTCAACGAATATTGCGAAAAGGGTGAAAGCTATAAAGACAAAGAGTGTATAAATCCATAACTCAACCGTTTACATATTTGATGTTTGAATATATTTCTGTGGGTCTGGCGTTTCTTGCAGAAAATAGTATGCTTCTGCTGCTTTGCCGAGGCTGTAGGTGGTGGAGCCAGCGATAGCCCCACTGATGACAGCACCGTAGCTTGGCAACAGCTTGACGATTTGTCGAGCAACTTCACGCACACCAAAACCGACCCCGACGTTGACCCCACTGGCAAGTGTAAACTCAGTTGTCGATTCCAGAGAAAATTTGCGACAGGATAGCCCTGCAATAAAGGCAATAAGTAGTGTCTGCAAAGGCGTTAAGATAAAGATGTCACTAACTGGCACAGGTGAGGAGCCAATGGTCGTGGCGATGGTTGTAAAGCGTTTGATGGTTGAGTTGGCGATCTGGCGCAGTAACTCTTTGCGTCGCAACCCTTGATAGTAGTCGAGCAGGGTGCTACGTGGCAGATATTCGCCGATAAACGTGGAGAGGGTGTCAATATTCCACTGGTCTTCACGCAGCGAACAGACGGGGATAACACCAATGTAACCCGTCTTGTTGGTGCTGGTAGGCTCAATGCGATAGCCCCAAACAGGTTCGTTGGGAACAATGGCGACAGGCTTGTCTCCAAGAATGTCATGGGTAATGTAATCAAGTACTTCGCGAATTTGCCCACCCTTGCGCGGGAATTTTGTAGGCGGCCATTCGCGTGGGTTGCCGAGAATGTCGGCCTTGCTTACCACCATCAAGGTGGGTGGCACCGTCCCCAACGCACCCTCAATGACCGTATGTAGTTCGGCCAACACTCGAAAATCCTGTTGCATTGCGCGGATTTCGGAGGCTGTGATGACATGCAGGAGGATGTCCGGCTTATAGCGCAGCACATCCTGTTTCACCTGCTCAAAGGCATCTTCTTGGCTACGGCTTTGGCTTCCATCCTCTAGGCCAATTTGTGTCACTGTCTCAAAGATACCGCGCGAGTCAATCACCTGCCAATTCGAATAAACATCATTAAAAGCGACTTCATAGACATCAGCCCCCAGTGTACAAGGTCGAATGTCATCCACCGCTGCCACCTGTTGCCCTGCCAGCGCGTTGATGAGCGACGACTTGCCATGCCCACTGCGCCCCAGTAAATAGAGAATCGGTGCGCGTCCCTCTTTGACCAACGACTCAATCTCACCAATCGCTGGTCCAATGACGGCCTCTTTCACCCACTGTTTCCCAGAATCGGGTAGCCCCACGGCTGCTCCATCAAACAACTCGTTGACACGCTCAATCAATTCCTGTGCATTTTTTTTGTCAATTGCCATACGCCTTCTCCTAATGAATCGTGAAAAATGGATAGTGAGCAGCCGTGAAATAATTACACTTGAATACCATCCACCACATTCTAACGACATCATTAATGGTACAACGCAGGTCCGGTGAATGCAAAACATCAACTTCAATGCAGAACAAAATTGACATCAATTTTTGTTTACCGCTGCACCGTTGGCAAAAAGACACGATAAGGCGTTGTATCCACGTGCATCACCGCTGGCTGTGCCTGCAAACCGTCACCATCAGTGGCGTGAATAACGATGCGATAGAGGCCGCGCTCGATGAAGGCGGGGTAGCGACCCTGATACATGTCATCGCCCAAGGCCATGTTGCGTGTGAGGTTGAAGTTGTAGACATCGCTCTCGACGTTGAGTTCGCCATCGTTGACGGGTGGCGTGTAGCTGGGGGGATAGACATAGGCTTGGACACGCTCGACCCCTTCGTCATCACGCACCTCGGCTTGGATAAGGCCACTGCTGTTGTGGATGGTGGTGGGAGGCATCGTCTGGGCGATGAAGGGCGGCCAGTGATCGGGCGGGAGCGAGCCATCAGTTGCAAAACTGCGCGTGGCCGCGATTTCCCTATCGGCGTGTTCATTGGGGATGCCGTTGCCGTTGGCATCGAGCCAAGGTTGCTGGAAGGGGTAGAGGGCATCGACCACTGTTTTTGCGGTCTCAAAACTGTCGGCAAGGTTGTAGTTTGTACCCAACTTGATGAGCAGGCTATTGGTGAAGGGCGCACCTTCGGGCCACGTGTTGGCATCATCGTTGGCATTGGCGGAGGTGATGACAACACGGTTTTCACGGCTGATGCTTTCGGGGAATTCGATAAAGCTACCCGAATTGCAGGCTTCGATGATGATGTTGCTCTTGAGGCCGGGAACTTTGGATTCTAACTCGGTCAACCACTGGTTGAGCAGCGTCGGTGTCAGCACTTCGTTGCGACTGCCAGCGGTGTCGAGATAGAGCTTCTCTGGACGACCATGATCGACCAGATAGAGCGTCAACGCCTGTGATGAGCTGACACGATCTGCCGCCCACTCAGTGATCGCATGTTCCAAGTTGTTGAGATTGGCGTGTTCATCATAGCCCGTCAGCGAGGAGTTGGTTGCCAGAAACTTGATGTCATTGGCCTCCACATTTTTGCCATTAAACAGTTGAAAGACAATCTGTGCCAGTATATTGATGTTGTCCTGCAAGACATCTGTCGTCCGCAGTCGCCCCGCCACTACGATGAGCGCACCTGTGGCAGGCTCCTCGGTCAATGGATGCACCGAAATATTATAAACAACATCCGGTCCAGCGACACTCGCATCAAAGTTCATCAATTCCATATAAAACGTCTGCCCAGCGGCGGCGTTGACATTGAGACGCACCCCCGACGTGAACGGCTCAAACCAGTGGTCAGCGGCCTGACTATTGCAGCGGTTGTAGTAGGTGAAATCGACATCAGCGCGTGAACCATAGGGGATGTCCACAAGGATTTGGTAGACACCATCGTGAGGTGCTTGGAAGAATATCCAATCTGTGTCGGCGACTTCGTGGAAGGTGTGGGTTTGGGCGATGCCGTTGGGCTGGATTTGACGAGCGAGGTTGCACTGGTTGTCGGGTTCGTAGGGGTCGATAGAGACAGGGGTTGGTGTGAGAGTCGGCGAAACGGTATGGATTGGCGTTGCTGTGGGAGCTGGCGTTGGGGTAGCAATGGGCGGGGTGACACTCGGCGGCACAGGTGTCGAGTTGGCAGGGCTGGTTTGTGTATTAGCCCAGTCTGGGTCTTTTTCATCCAGAAAATCTCGTAGTTGTGTATTGACATTTAATAGATGATTGTTGGCGACATTCAACGAGTCTGGCGCAAGATTGGTTAAATTGATAAAGGTGGAGGGCAAACCCACTAATTGATTGGATGACAAACCCAATGCCGTTAAATTGGAGAGGCTACCAATTTGTGATGGGATATTCACCAATGCGTTCTCGTCAAAATAAACCTCTTGCAGACTAACAAGATTACCGATTTCTGATGGCAGATGAGTAAGCTGGTTATTGTTGAGCGAAAGCCATTCTAAATTAGACAGATTGCCAAGTGTGGGCGGAATTTCTGATAGCTGATTGTCCGAAAGCGACAACCATGTCAGGCTGGATAGGTTGCCCAATTCTGATGGTATGCTTTCTAATTGATTGTGTGAGAGTGCAAGTAGATTGAGATTGGAGAGGTTGCCAATTCCCGTTGGCACGGTACGTATTTGGTTGCTGTAAAGCACAAGTTGTTTTAGGTTTACGAGATTGCCAATTTCTGGGGGAACTTCACTCAACTGGTTATTGTAGAGCCATAGCTCTATCATGTTGGAAAAATTACCAATTCCTGAGGGGAGATTATTTAACTGGTTGTTCTGAAGGGAGAGGTACTGGAGATTGGTAAGATTAACGACACTTGATGGTAGGCTGTTTAGCTGGTTTTGATTCAGGTATAAGAGAGCTAATTCTGATAGGTTGCCGATTTCGGTGGGGATGCTGCTCAACTGGTTATTATCTAAAGAAAGGCGAGTGAGATTGGAGAGGTTGCCGATTTCGGTGGGGATGCTGCTCAACTGGTTGGAAGATAAATAAAGTGTCGTGAGATTGGAGAGGTTGCCGATTTCGGTGGGGATGCTGCTCAACTGGTTAGAATATAAATAAAGTGTCGTGAGATTAGAGAGGTTGTCGATTTCGGTGGGGATGCTGCTCAACTGGTTAGGTCCGAGGTCAAGGGATGTCAAATTGCCCAAATCACCAATGGCAGCGGGCAATGCCCCTGTGAGGTTGTTGCTATTACCCTCGTTATCAAGGTCCAGTTCAGCCACACGCCCATCACTGCACGTCACCCCAAACCAACCACAGGGCGTCGTCGTCTGCAACCAATCCGTGCTGACCGTCCAGTCCGGTCCTCCCGTGCCATTATAAATCGCAACCAACGCCTCACATTCAGCTTGTGGAATCTCACTCACCGTCGTGCAGTCGAACTCAGTCTGTGCTGGCTGGCTCTGCACGGTCTGACTCTGCGCGGTAGCTGTGAAGGGGACGAAGGTATGTGGCGCGCTGGTCCACAGGATACAGATGGCGGTGAGGATGAGTAGGCGCGTGATGGTGCGCATGGTTGTGTTGATGATTTGTGTTGTCATGGTGATTGTTTCCTTTTTGATGACGGTTGAGTAGGGTCGCGGATTTTGGGATCGCGGATTGACTCCGTCGCTAATCCGCGATCCCAAAACCCGTGACCCTACTTTCTGTTCAATCGACAGACATAAATGGACGCGGAAAGACGGTTTGAATCCGCGTTTGTCCGCGCTCATCCGCGTCCTATTTTATTTTCCCCAACAAACGCCTAAACACTGTCCAAATCGGGTAACGTCCGTAAATCCAAATACTGCAATAGACCATCCAACTGCGCCCGATCCGACCAGAGAATGCCCTCGGCTCGTGCCAGTTCTTCAGCGTCGTCGGTCAGGCCGTTGTGTGCAAATATCCACATAATGATGTTATTGTTTGGATAGCTGATTTGGACCGCCTCCCCTTGCGCCAGCAGTTCACGGATGACTGACTCGCCAACTTTGCGCGTTGTCACCCATTTGCTCTGACAGACCCATTTATCGAGCCCAATGGCGGCGAGCATATCAATCTCTTGACCCTTGCCTGCGCGTAAACGATGCCGATGCTGGACAAAGTTGATCGGCCAATCCATCTCAATGTCTTCGTCACTGTTGAAAAAACGCCCTGGAATCGGCTGTTTTTGTTTGTCTTGGCTGTTGAACAAAACTTGAGTCATGAAGACTTCTGCAAGATAGCCTTTGTATTCATCGACCTGTTGTTTCATCTTGGCATAGCGTGACATCAGTTCATCATTGACAAGACTCGCGCTGACACCCTCTACATAAATTTTTCCCCACGTCTTGAGAAATTCAAGCAGAATCGGATCATCGGTTTTACGAAAGAAATAGCCAAGATGCCCGTACTCCAAGAGATCACCACGTGAGAGTCGCACAAGAATCTCGCGAATCTGGTCAATCGAGATATCCTTGCCTTCGCGCGCTTTCAACTCGTGTTGAATGCGTTCCACACGAATCTCGCGCTCATGCTTTGCGTCGGGATCGTCCAAAGTGGAAAGATAGAGAATCCACTTGGTGATACCAATCTCATTGACACGCTGAATCCAACTATTTACCTGATTAAAGAGTTCGGCCCAGATGAAGCCGGAAGAAATATCGACAGCTAACATGCGATTAATTGCCACTTCATCGATCAGGGGCTGATTGGACTTGGCCGATTGTTTGACCAATGCTGAAATGTAGAATGGATTGCCACCACAACGTTCGGTCACAACGGGCATCATCAATTCGGGGACAACGGTCCCATAGTGCGCGGCACATTGTTTGACCAATTCTTTGCCCCAATAACCAGATAATGCCTTGATGGGTTCATTCTCAAAGCGGCCAAAAAGTCCACCACGCCCCAGAATCTCTTGCTCTAACATGCCCATGGCCGACCCCGTGATAAAGTGGGGGCAGGTATAGGACTCCACCGCGTCTTTCATAAAGCCAACCACATGAAAAGAATTATTGGGTAAACTCGTATTCTGGAATTCATCCAAAAAGACCACAATGGCTGATTCATTCAGATCCGAAATCGTGCGCGGGACACTTAACACAAATTGGTCGGGAATGGTTATCTTGTCTTTTAGGAGTCCACTATACCAATAGTGAAGACTATCTAAACTTTCTGGGTGAGGGTGTGTTGCTTTATGGTCCAGCAAGAGTTGTAATATCTCTTCCTCTAAGAGGGTACGATTAATTAATGCTGGCATTCGGGCATAAAATGCCAAATAATAACGAATAAAATTTTCCAAATATTCTTTAGAAAATTCAAGTCTTCCCTTGGGTTGATCCGAAAATGTATAATACACAGGCACAACCGCATTTGGGTCCGCCGGGTCTTGCTCAAAGAAGAGACGATTGGCAACGCGGCGGAAGATTTCCGTTTTGCCCATACGTCGCCGCCCCATGAGTACGGTGGACATCGCACGTCCACTAGCCGTTTTGAGCGCATACTCATATAAGTAGGTGAGATGCTCATCCCGATCTGTAAACACCTCATCCGGCACCTGTAGGCGAATGATCCAAGGTTTGGCTGGGAATTGCTGTGCTGATGTTAAAATTGTTTTTTCTGGCATAATTTATGTTTCCTTCTATTTTCAACCTACCGGATTACTCGTGTAAAACGTAATGCAGACATCCTGTCCGCAACGGATTTTCAATTCGTGTCTCTTGGGAATTAGAACATTTATAGTATACATGAAAGGAAACAGCGCGTCCAAGTATCGTGGTATGACCCCACACCCATTCTCAACGACTCACCGTCGGCAGAAAAATCTGATGCCCATACAACGCCATTGTGTCTAGTGCTACCGTCACAGGCTGTGCATGTAGCCCCTTGTTGTCTAGCGCATGGACCACAATCTGATAGACGCCCATTTCTGTAAAGTCCGCATATGCCCCCACAAACAAGGCCTTGGCATCATCACTTTCTGCGCTAAACTCAATCACGTCCAATGTATCGCTGTTCAACAAACCATCACTACCACCATCACCGTTGCTGGATGGCTCTTCTGTATCCGCTGTGTAACTGGGTGGATAGACGACGGCCCATACATCGTCAATTGCACCGTTGTCAAATTCATGGCGGACTTCGGCGTGTAAGTGGGTGACGTCGCTACGTGTGTGCATCATCGGTTGCACGTCAGCGATGTAGGGCGGCCACTCACTGCCCAATGTCCATGAATCGGCAAAGCTACGCAGCGATGCTTTGGACATGTCCTCCAGTTCATTGGGGATGCCGTTGCCATTGGCGTCAATCCAAGGTTCCTGCGAGTCGTGGTGTTCTTGGACAATTCTCATGCTGGTTTCAAAGCTATAGGCAAGGTTGTGTTCTTGCCCCAAAAAACTCAGGAAGTTATCCGAGAAGAGAGTTCCACGCAGCGAGGTGTAGGCGTCATAGTCTTCATCCGAGGAGGTGATGATGACGCGGTTGTCTTTGCTGATGCTACCACCGTTGGGCGTGATAAAGCTGCCCGCGTTACAGGCTTCGATAAAGACATTGACCAACAGGTCGGGGAACTCCTCTTCCAAGTCGGTGAGCCAGTTGTGCAAGTGGTCAGGGGTGAGAACTTCCTCGTTGGGGCGGTCGAGATAGAACTCATTGGGTCCACCGTGATCGACCAGATAGAGCGAGAGGACTTGGCTGACATTCTCTTTTTGCAGATGTCGTCTGGCCTCGTCTTTGATACCAATCTCCAGATTGCGCAGCGTCGCTTCGCCATCGACATGGGGCAGGGTCGAGTTGGTTGCCAAAAAGAAAATTTCACTGTGGTTGCGCCCCTTGCCGTGAAAGAGGTTATAGGCAGCGAGAGCGGTTTGGTCAATGTTGTCCTGCACCGTGTCGACATAGCTGTAGCGACCCGCCACAATGATGGCCGCACCCGGGATAATCAAATCACCTTCCTCATCCCGCTCTGGCGGTAGTGGACGCACCGAGAGATTGTAGATGACGTTGGGACCAAATTGCAGCGGGTCAAAGTGTTTGATTTTGATGTAGTATGGTGTCCCCACCTCATCTTCGTCAACGGTCACATCAATCCGCGCACCGGGTGCATGGGTTCCAACAAACTGGCTTCTGTGGAAGGCATTGCAGTCGGTGTAATAATAGAGGTCCACATCCGCAGGTGAGCCGCTGGGGACGGTGACTTCGATGCGATAGACGCCCGATGTAGGGGCAGTGAATGTGGCCCAGTCGGTGTCGCCAGCGGTGTGGAAGGTGTGGGATTGAGGGATGCCGCTGGGTTGGATTGAACGGGCGAGGTCGCAGGTGTTGTCGGATTCGTAGTCGTCTTGGGGGGCGGGAGTTGGTGAAGGTGTAAATGTCGATGATGGTGTCATTGTAGGTGATGGGATATTAGTAGGCATTGGTGTCATTGTGGGCGTTGATGTGTTTGTCTCAGGGATGGTTGGCATACTAGTTGGCACATTAGTCGGAGTATGAGTTGGTGTATTTGTTGGCATCGGTGTGAAAGTCGACGTCGATTGTACAGGTGTATCGGTAGACGTGCTAGTTGGAGTTAGTGTATCGTTCGACACTTGGACTGTCATCATAACAGGTTGCGCTTGCATGTCATCACGGTCGCGAGCATGAATGAGAATACGGTACACTCCGGGTTCGGCAAAACCGAGATAATCACCATAGTAGTCACCGTTAGTATCGCTACCACTGGTACGTTGTAAAAGGACTATATCCTGTATCTCCCTGTTGAGTTCCCCATCGGCAACGGGGGGGACGTAATCAGGTGGATAGATTACTGCCCAGACTTCGTCAACGCCTTTATTGTCACGTACCTCGGCATAGATACGACCACGACGGTCTACAATATTGGTAGGTGGACTGACTTGGGCAATGAAGGGCGACCAGTTTTGCCCAAGGGAGTCTTCAAATCGAAAACCATGAGCTTCGGCAATGGAATAATCTTCACGCTCGTTGGGTTGTCCATTACTGTTAGCATCTAGCCAAGGGCTCTGCGGTACATATAGTGACTCCACAATTGTATACCCTGCCTGAAAACTACCTGCAAGACTTATACCTTGCACCAACTTGCTCAGAAAATTATCTGTAAAATGCATACCATAGTGTGATGTATAGGCATCGTAATTTGGATCGGATGAGGTAATAATAACGCGGTTTTCACCACTGATACTATTTCGCTCGCCTTCATTATTTGGTTCTATAAAACTACCTGAATGACTTGCTTCAATGATAATATTGCTCTTAAGTCCAGGTACTGCTATCTCTAATTCGGTTAGCCATTGATCTAAGTCGTGGGGTGTCAGTAGCTCGCCATGTAACATATCAAGATAGAATTCATCTCGATTGCCATGTGAAACCATGTAAATAGTCAATCTCTGTCTATCACTGACTCGTTCTACAGCCCAGTTTGTAATGGCAAAACGCAAATTTCCCCTAGTTGCAGAGCTATCAGATTCAGGAAGTGATAGATCACTTGCAAGAAAAAATATATCGTCAGAAGCCATACCTACAGACCGTAAAATATTGAGTACCATTTGAGCTGTGTTATTTATATTGTACTGTAAGGGAT
>JBCCFC010000452.1:0-9564 GCA_039029935.1 Chloroflexota bacterium | reverse complement strand
TGCACACACCCACCTTGACAAAACGTTTGCGACCCTCGAAAATAACAGCGGCACACTGGATGAGGCAATCGCGGTATGGCGACGGGTGAGAGAGGAACGGCATTCCGACGAAATCACCCACGCTGCCACCAAAGCCATCAAGCTTGCCATTGCCAACGGTGTCACGGCCATGCGCTCACATATCGACATCGGTCGTACAGACCAACGAACAGCGGTGGAAGTGCTGCTTGGCCTACGAGAACAGTTTCGTAACCAAATTGATCTACAGTTTGTCGCGCTGGGTACATCGTCGGATGAGCCAGCGTTGCTTGATGGCATGAAAACGGCTCTGGCAATGGGTGTCGATTTGGTGGGTGGTTGCCCAGCACTGCGGCCCGATCCCCAGGCAGAAATCGACGCTGTATTTGCGCTTGCCGCCGAGACAGGCAAACCGATTGATTTACACATTGACGAAACCGAGAACCCCAACATGCTAACGCTCGATTATCTCGCCGAGCAGACGATTGCACACGGAATGCAGGGTCAGGTGACGGCGGGCCACTGCTGTTCGTTGGCGTTTGCAGACGATGAAACGGCTCGACGCATTATCGACAAAGTAGCAGCAGCGCAGCTCAACATTGTGACGCTGCCCTCATGCAATTTGGTGCTGATGGGACGCAATATGCAGCCTGTGCCGCGCGGGACAACGCGGGTCAAGCAACTGCTGGCCGCGGGGGTCAACGTTTGCGCAGCATCGGACAATGTGCATGACCCCTTTAACCCGTTCGGCAGCTATGATTTGTTGCAGATTGCCAATTTGAATGCACACGTTGCGCATATGACGGGTATAGCTGAACTGCAAGAAAGCCGCAGCATGGTGACACAGCGCGCCGCTATCTGCATGAATCTCAAGAATCACGGTGTCGGTGTTGGCAACATCGCCGATTTGGTTGTCCTCAACACCTGTAACTATGAGGATGCCATCCTTGCCCCGCCTGCTCGTCTGATGACCTTCAAAAATGGCAATTTACTGGTTGAAACAACCATTCAGGAGTCATGGTATATTTAACAAGGAGAACACAATATGCAAACGCCACCCATTGGGCCAGGTACACCTTGGCAACTGCTGTTCAACGACTTACCTGTCGCACCGCCACAACTACCACCAGACTATCTCTCCCTCTACCCCGGCGATTGGCAAATCCCTAAAATCGAAGGCCGCCCCTATGTTTACACCGATTTTGCCCTGTCGCGTGATGGACGTATCACCTACCACGAAGAGGGCTACGTCGGCGGTGCTGACATCACCCAGAGTAATCGGGCGGATTTATGGATCATGGCTTTTCTGCGGACGCGCGCCGATGCCATTATGTGCGGATATGGCACAATCACCCTTGAAATCAACCAGAATTGGACCGCCGAAAATCTCTTTCCCGATGAAACCGCATCTTTCCAAGAACTGAGACAATACTTTTGTCATACAAAACCGCCACTTTTGGTGATTTTGTCACATGATGGACGCATCAATTTTGACGGTATCGCGCTACAACAGCCAGAATTGCACGTTGTCCTCGCAACTTCTGATGAGGGGGCGGCGTATGCGCGAGATTTCACTGTGCCTGCCAAACTGGATGTGCATGGGCTGGGCGATAACGCTGCCGATCTCCAGCGGACCGTTGATATGCTCTATAGCGATTATGGTGTGCGCAACCTGTTATCTGAGGGCGGCAGTACTGTGCAGGCGGGTCTATTGGCAGCGGGATTGGTTGACGAGGAGTTTGTGACGTGGTGTCCGTCGTTTGTGGGGCGGTCGGATGCAAAGTTTCGGCCAAGTTACACCGAAGGCGTGGCGTGGCATCCCACAAATGCACCTTACTCAAAGCCGATTACGCTCCAGCGCAATGGCGATCTGCTTTACCTGCGTACACGTTGCGAGTACAAATAGGTTTCAGGGAATTCTATGTTCGAGCTAGTTTTGAGAAATGCGCGCTTGATGGATGGGTGGATTGTCGACATCGCCATGTCACAGGGTGCAATCATGGTGGTCAAGCCAGAAATTTCTGAGCGTGGGGCGTCAGAATTGGATGCCGATGGGCGTTTGACGCTACCTGCATTTGTGAATGGTCAACTACACGCCTGCAAATCTTTCTGGCGACAACTGCTGCATACGTTACCAAGCGATAGTCAGGCATTGCCACCCTTTGAAGCGGCGCACCATGTCAAGCATCTCTACACCAAAGAAAATGTGTTTGCACGGGTGGATGAAGTCATGCGACTGGCAATTCGACATGGAGCCTGTGCGATTCGCCTATTTGCGGACGTAGATGAGATTTCAGGATTGACCGCGCTGGAAGCGATGTTAGCCATTCGGGAAAAGTACGCTGAATGGATGTGCGTACAGGCGGTTGCCTTTCCACAAGATGGCATTCTGACCGATACGACCCCACAATTGATGCACCGCGCACTTGAGTTGGGTGCAGACGTGGTTGGCGGCATCCCTTGGATTGAACCAACCGTTGAGGCACAGCAAGCGCATGTCGAGATGTGCTTTTCACTTGCACAGGCGTTTGAACGCGATCTTCATTTTGTGTGCGATGATGCTGCCAATTCGCAACTGCGTACACTGGAAATGGTGGCGAAACAGACGATTCAAATGAATAAGGTACACAGCCATCTGCGCGTTGCCGCCACCCAGTGTTCTGCGCTTTCCTTTTATGAGGATGTCTATGCGGCTGAAGTCATTCGCTTGGTGAAAGAAGCACGGATGACCATCTTTAGCAACAGCCACGTAAACCTCATCGCCACTGAGTTTGACGAAGCCAGTCACCCTTGGCCGCGCAGTGTGACGCGTATTCGCGAACTGCTGGCGGCAGGTGTGTCTGTGGCCTGTGGTCAGGACGATATCGACAATTGGTTTTATCCATTTGGCCGCAACGATATGCTTGAAGTCGCGCAGTTTATGGCGCACAATGGCCGTTTTGCATGGCATGGTTATGTCGATAACGTCCTGCCGATGGTCACATCAACACCAGCCAAATTATTTGACATACAATATGGTATCTGGAAAAGTGCCGATGCCAATCTGGTTGTGTTGGACGCCCCCGATTGGCACAGTGCCATCCAATTTCAGCCGGATAAACGGTTTGTGATTTTAAAGGGGAAACTGGTCGCGAAAACGCAATCGAAGACCACATTCACCCTATAGGGTTGTTGCATTTGGAGCTAATCACAGGAGACTGATCATGGATTCAATTCACTTCGATATCACGCAGGAAGAACGGAAAGCGGGTACGCTATCAGCAGATAAACTGAAACAGATACGCAGTAGTTTCGTGACAACGGGTTATGCTGTTGTTTCAGGAATTATCTCACCCGATATATGCGACCTACTTTTACAGTCCGTCCTTGAAGATGTTGCGATGATTCGTGCGCGACCGGAGTTAACCCGTCATGAGCAAAGAACAGGCGTCGGTCATCTACAGTTGGGATTGCGGCGCTATGCCCCGTTTGTGAAACCAGAACTGGTCGCCAACCCAATCATTGAAAGTGTTGTTGCCGAGTTGTTGGGGTCGGGTGCATGGCTTGGTTTCTATAACGGCAACGTCAACTGTCCAGGCAGCGGTTCTCAACCCCTGCACTATGACCGCCCCTATGCATGGAAATCCGAAGCAGAAGCAACAGCGGCAGGACAACCTTGGCCGCCACCAACGATTACACTCTCCTGCTCTGTCGCGCTATTCGACATTACCGCAGAAAGTGGGGCCACGGAAATCTATCCCGGTACGCACCATGAGACAGCCGTGTCCAACTGGCCGCGTGGTGAACGCGTGGAGTATCACCCTGACCTAATTGCGCGATGGGGGCCACCGGGTCGAATGGCGATTCCCGCTGGTGGAATCTGCTTCCGTGACCCAAGGATGTGGCATCGTGGTGTACCCAACACTGGCGATATGGCTCGCCCTATGATTGCGCTGACCTATCACTCCGGACTCGCCAAGCACTGGCGGGGGCTGTTGGTCTCCAATATGAGTGATGAGGATCAACAGCGTTGCGAGGCGGACCCGTCATTGCGTGTAATGGATGATGGCACACTGGGTGATGGCCGCTTGGTCTTTGATGAGAGTGTTCGCCCTGTCTTTGAATCAGCCGACAACCTACATGGGATACACCGTAATGCGCGCTTTTTGGAAGCACCATTCACAGCCAATCACTTTCTTGATTCACATAGTTTAGGTGGTGCGCGCATCGTCAATGTGGGACAGGTCACGCCGCATCCGGATAATGTGACTCCATAAAAGGACAAAGGATAGTATCGTAGGTTGGCTACCTGCGTTCACAGATAAACAATCTGTGATACTGGTTTCTACTTCCCTATGCAATAAAATACCCCTACGGTGCGTCTTGAATCCCCAACAAACTTAAAGTTGGTCGGCAAATTTGGTAGAACATCTCGGTCATGACTTCCGGTGTGTGCGGCATATCCTGCATCACCCACCAACTCAACAATGCAAAGAGCGAGCCAGCGTTTGCGCGCGCCAACATGGAGATGGGCACTGTAGGTTTGTCATCATCAGCGAGTAAGCCACGATAGGTTTCTTCATAGTCATTGGTGATGTAGTCAATAATGAGGTGAACGATATAGGCTGTGCCGCTTTCACTGAGCAACACCTTATAGAGCTTTGCATAGCGTTCCACATATTGAAACACCCACAAAATCGGGCGCGGGTCTTCATAGATAGTCACCTTACCCGAGCCGATTTCCTCAGCGAGGCTATCTATGCGCGCCACTAGCTGATCAAAATGCGACTCTAACCCAGCAATGAGCAGTTCTTCCTTGCTGTTGTAGTGCAGATAAAAGGTGGCGCGGTTGAGGTTGGCATGGTCGGTGATATCCTGAATGGAGACTTGTTCATAGCCCTGCTCGACAATTCGCGCGAAGAGCGCGTCTGATAGCAGTTGACGTGTGCGGCGAACACGTCGATCTAATTTTTTTGTTGGCTGTTTTTGAGTCAACGTTGGTATCCTTCTTTATGGGTAATGATTGGGGTTTTCGGTTTGTAATCCTTCGGCTTCCGCTGCTACGAGCAGGTCATTGTCAGCAGCGATGAATGTCAACGGTCCTAGACCAATGGCGTCTAAACTTTGGTGTAAATGCAACGCACAGGCAAGATGGATAGCATCATATCCTCGTAGTTTGTACCTCATCGTCAAGTTTATGGCTTCGTCTACCCTAGCAGAGGTTACACTCAGAATTCGATATTCATCTCGCGCATTCTTACGGAAATCATCCATTATGGCTGTATAACCATCCGCTGAAATATGTTTTCCTCGTTTCTTGCCTGCAAATGTTGCTGCAACTTCTGTACGCCCAATATCAGCAATCGCAAGTACATTTTCCTCAGTATCATTGTATACTTTCATCCAAGCCGAACCAGTCTCGGTAATATACAACTTAACCAAGGCACTACTATCAACGTAACTAAACTTATTCATCAGACAAAATACCTCGACGTTGTTCAATAACGATTTCACTTGCTGGTTTGCCGCCGACCTTGATGGGATAACGATTTTCTTTGCGGCGTTTTGCTTTATTGAGTAGCCACGTGTCTAAATCTGGCCCGCTTGCACCCATTTCATCAAATAACTGCCAGAGCTTCTGCTGTTTCTGGTATGCTTCCGTTAGTTTATATGCTTCCAACGAGAATTCTTCCCCTGACAGGCCCTCATCTATCGATGCACCATTCAGGGTAGCTCCATTCATAGATGCACCATTGACTGATGGACTATCTGTTATACCAATCTCGGCCTTTTTCCCTTCCTCACTTTGTGTTTCTACAAATTCCGCTGTATCTACGCTAATATTCGCGGCATCGCCAGTCAAACCACTTGTGCTAGCACCGTTTCCGTTATTCACCACTGTATCAGTTTGTTTTAGCGCACTCGCAACCAAAGATGACAAATACTCTATTAGATGAATTTGATCCTGATACTCAAGCTGTGACACCACCTGTTTGGCCTGTTCATATGTAACTGCTTGCATAAAAATCCTCCTTCGTTCAACCATAACACGTTGAATGTCATTTTATCACACAAGTACCAAACCGACATACAAAATATCCCCTTGACAAATCGCCAAAGTCGATGTACCATTACAAACAGAGTTAATCGACATAGTGTTGACTAACTATACAGAATGAATTTGACAGCGATGCTGTTTTATCATAGAGGAAAGTATCGCAGGTTGGCTACCTGCGTCACAAATAACCAATTTGTGATACTGGTTTATTTTTCCTATGCAATAAAAAATGAGGTATACAACAATGCAAAAACAACAAGGAATGCCAATTCCAGGCCCCAAGGAACGGTTTCTCGTCGGTAGTGCGCAAGAATTTGATAGTCACGGGCCAGATTTCTTGGTCCATCTTGCAGAGGAATATGGTGATATTGCCAAGTTTAGTATGTTGGGGATGAAATTTGTTGTGCTGGCAACACCAGAATTGATTCGCGAGGTGTTGATTACCAAGGCCAAAATTTTTCCCAAGGCACATCATGACATTGCGGTGCTTACCCGTGTGATTGGGCGGGGATTGGTGACAACCGAGGGGGATGAGCATAAGCAACAGCGCAAATTGGCCCAGCCCGCCTTTCATGCCAAACGCATCCGCAGCTATGCGGATACAATGGTTGACTATACGGCGCAGTTGGTTGATGGCTGGCATCCAGGCGAGACACGCGACTTATCACAGGAGATGTCGCGGTTAACCATGTATATTGTGGTGAAGACGCTTTTTGATGTTGATTACCAAACGTTAGCAGATACGGCGGATGAAATTGGCGATGCTGTCCATGTCTTGCAGGATACAGCCGACAACGATTTTGGTTTCCCCATCACGCTGCCCGATTGGGTTCCGACACCACTGGCTCGCCGTCGCAAAAAAGCACGCAAAGTGGTTGATGCCATTATCGACCAGATGATGGCCGAACGGCGTGGTGCGGCAGAAAATGGTGTTGTCGAAGATCGGGGTGATCTAATGTCGATGTTGTTGATGTCAACCGATGAAGATGGCAACACCATGAATGATGTGGAATTACGTGATCAGCTGCTAACGCTCTTTTTGGCGGGACATGAAACAACCTCCAACGCGCTGGTATGGACATGGTATGCGCTGTCACAGAATCCTGATGTGGAGCAAAAGTTGCATGATGAGTTAGATCGTGTACTGGCGGGGCGATTGCCCACCTTGGCAGACCTGCCCAACTTGCCCTATGCGGAGATGGTGCTGAAGGAATCTATGCGGCTCTATCCGCCCGTGTGGACTATTAATTTTCGTGAACCGACAGAAGACACAACGGTTGGTGGCTATGCAGTTCCCAAGGGAACACAAATGTTCATCTCACCCTACATGATGCATCGTCTCGAACGCTATTGGGAAGACCCCCTAGCCTTTCGACCGGAGCGATTTTTGCCAGAAAAAGAGGCCGAGATGCCCAAGTACCTCTACATGCCATTTGGGGCTGGCGCACGAATTTGTATCGGCAACTCCTTTGCCATGATGGAGGCACATCTCATTTTGGCAACGATTGCACAGCAGTATAAGTTGACATTGGACCCTGAGCAGCGAATCGGTCAGCTGCCCAGAATCACCATGTCACCAACATATGGGATGAAAATGATGCTTGAAAAGCGACGAGCCACTAATATGGATATTAAGGCGGAGATGAATGTCGATATCGCGGAGACGCAAGAGCGGGTGCTTGCGTTTGCCTAACGCAAAGCCACAGCGCAAGACTAGGGTATCGAAGGGGTTGTTAGACGACCATTGGCGCGTAGTGTCAACAGCGTTGCCAGTGTCACAACCCCGCGCCACTCTAGTTCACAGCATGGACTGATGGGCGCCCATGCAATTGTCCAGCCGCCATCGTCCTGCTGCCCCGCCACCACCACATCCAGATTGGCCTCAATCTGCTCTTGGCTAAAATATTTGCGTAGCGGATTGTCTGGTGTCGATGCCCAGTCCAACGGCTTACGCACATAGGCCGTATCATCCAAGCCAGCAACAAGCCCCGCACTCAGCATCGACTCAAACAATCTGTGCCGTTCACGTTCGGCGCGTGGTCGATCAGGGGCATGATAGAGAAAGGTCAACACAGTGCCGACCTCGTGCATCTCCCGTGCCTCCATCGTCTCAATGTTTGTCCAGCAAAATTGAGTGGCAGGCTCTAGCCAAGGATGGTCAATCTGGTTCTTGTGGAGCAGTCCCGCAATTGCTGCCGTTGGATTGAGCGATGCGGGTGGGTTGTCTTCGGTCTGCCACCAAGGCGCGCGTGGATAGTTGAGCGCACTGGGCAATAGCCAAGGCACACCGCCTTCCTTCGTTGTGATGGTCATGAGATAGTCACAGATGCGCTCAACCATCTCAGCATCTTCATCCGTCTGAATCCCCACCGTGTCCAGTACTTCCAGCGCATGTTGCACAGGCACGGGCTGGCTATCAGGGCAGCGGATATCTGGCTCGAATGCCTGACCAAAGCCGCCATCTGCGTTTTGATAGGCGCACAACGCGGTAATGACATCCTCACGCGCACCCTCTTTGAAATGATAGGCAAAGAGTCGTCGTTCGAGTAGTCGTGCGTTCTTCCAGATAAAGTCTTCTGCTTTTGTAAAAAGTGTGTTGCTCATAATCGTTTCTCACAAAGATAAATATGGCTGGGGTTCTCCTGTGTCACAGGATTGCCTTCGTAGTCACCATAGATCGCGACAACATTGAAGCCATTGTAGTAAAGCACCATTGCCAAATCTTGTGGCATGGTATAGCGCAACGTCAGTGTCCAAGGTTCTTGGGCCAACTCACCATCAGGACTGTCCCAGCGTTCATAGCAGCGTTGAATCCAGAGTTGTCGGGTATAGTCAAATTCGTAAGTCCCCGACACATAGATTTGCCGCCCATTGGGGTGGGTCATCGTATACCACTCAAAGGGTTCGGGTCGATGTACCATCTCATGGGGTGGCATGGTGCATGTGTCGAGTAGAAATTGACCATCATCTGTCAGATGAGTATGCACACAGGCCAGCATCGCTTCTTGGTCCTTGCGAGTCAACATAAAATCGAACACGCATCCCCGCGCAAAGATGAACGCATACTGTCTGTCGAGATGAAAATCGCGCACATCGGCCTCGACCCATTGAATGGGTAAATCGCCAGCCTTTGTGCACGCATGGGCCAATGAGGGTGCGGATAGCTCTAGCCCTGTTAAGTCCGTAACCCCACGCTCGGCCATTGGAATGGTGATGCGGCCATAGCTGCACCCTAACTCGAGAACAGGTCCCTTGGCTTGCAAGGCCATATCGAGCAGAATTGTGCCATCCAGCTGCGGTGTACCACTGGCTAACTCACTTAATGATGCGTTGGCATAGGCCGATAGATCAATTGGATCAAACATGTTTGTTTGCCTCCTGAGAATCCGTGTATAGTTGTCAGATCAGCCGTTCAATGGAAACATTCCATTGTTTGAATCGGATTGCAAATACGCCACCCGTTGCTAGGTTGAACGTAGGTAACTCAGCCAAACCCTGACCCAACCAAT
>JBCCFC010000451.1:0-9570 GCA_039029935.1 Chloroflexota bacterium | reverse complement strand
GACCTTCAGACTGAACGGGTGCAAATACAGGTGCCTGATAACTTCTATAAAATGCTGAATAGCCTTGTCATATCACTGAATATCAAGAAAGAATCAAACGAGCATGGGTTCTAACCAAGGTACAATTAGACGAACACACGTAAACAAGCAATACCAAACCAAAAGTTATCATCAGCCCAACATGCTGCAATCCGAAATGGAGAATCATGGCAAGGAGTTTAGTTTGTCACGTCACCCTAGTGAAATACTCTCTCGGCAACCATCCCCTCTATTAACGCGCTCGCACCAGACACCACACCCGCAGCCTGACACAAGTCATTTCGTCACTGATAGCACAGAACCGATTCAACCGCAGTCTACCGTCCAGCTATACAGACAACCGCCTATCGCACCACTGTCGTTGCTAAAAGTTCAACGAACAACAAATCGTCTACATCGCCATCATCCCCACCTTCAGCCAACCATAAAGCGCGCCGTTCTCCACCATGTCTCTGTGCCTACTCCAGACAAGAAAACTTCAGATGACAATGTGATTCAGCGTGAACAAAGAACAGGAAATTTGCTGCATCCCAACAATAGAAATAACATAACCGTTTACGAATACACCGAGGATAATGATGGTGTCACCGTGAAGACGGGGTTTAGTCACAGAGGAACCCGAAAACAACTGGCCTACAACCATCCTGTATCGGTTGATTTAGATGTTCGGGATAAAACGGGTGAGTATGTTGAAATCAAATACGAAGACGAAAATTCAACTGAACAGACCCGCTATGTACAAGTGAAGTATGTGAAACCCAACGTAAATATAAACCCAACGCTACACCCAGTTCAAGCGGCTGTCGACCAAGGGCTTGGGTATGACTATGAAGATCGGAGTACGCTACCCTTATTCCCACACAATCCAACCGTCAATGATGTCAAACAGGGGATGCTCGGTGATTGCTATTTTGTGGCGGCTGTTGCCAGCATTGTCAAGAAAAGTAGCAAGCATATCAAAAATATGATGGTTGATCGTGGTGACCGTGTGGTCGTGCGTTTCTATAATGATGGGGAACCCGAGTATGTGGTTGTGGATAAACAGGTTCCTATCTTTACACGCACAGATACACAGATTCCTCGTTACCGACTTCAGTCAGGCGGCTATGTCAATGACCCCTATGCCCGAGGCTCTTTATGGATGATGCTGCTAGAAAAAGCCTATGCTGTGTTTAATGGATGGACATATGAACAATTAGAGGGTGGACAAAGCAATCAGGTCTTTAGTGATTTTCTGAATATATCTTCGGGGCAAAAGGACATTTCCAGAAGTGGTCCTGATGATAAAAATGCACTACCATGGCTGGTTTATGATCTGAGCAAAAAAGAGAAGGAATTATTCCTAAAAAGAAAAAAATTGTTCCCTAATATATTCAATAACAATATGGAAAGAATAAAAATATGGGATGCATATATTCAAAACTATGACGTTAGTGGAAACTCATTAGACGCTATTCAGGCCAGCCTGAGTAGTCATAGCTTGGCGACAAATGTCATCCAAGATGTCATGAAGTATTTGGCCACCAACAGATTATACTCTGGGTACTCTGGCTCTCGCATCTATAGCGTGGGTGATCTTGCCGTTTATAATGACATCCGAAGTCGCATTAACAGTGGGGAAATATTGGCTGCAGCGACACCCAATAACTATGGAACGAATAATAATGGTGATATCGAAGTAAAACGCGGGATTCATGCAAACCATACGTATTCGATTATTGACACAAAGTCAAGTAGTAACGTGAAATATATTAAAGTTCGCAACCCCTGGGGGACAGGTGGTATCTCCTATCAGAGTGGCCCCTCTCGTGATTACAGCACAAGAAACGAAAAGATAGAACAAGATGATAACGACAATGGTGGCCTTTTCTGGATTGAACTCACACATTTCTTAGAGACATTTGCCAAGATATACTATACAGATTCAGATGATGATTAAGTCTAATCCACATTACTGATCATCATACCCGACGGCGACGATCTGGTTCACACCCAAGCGGCCAAGAATACGCTCTGTCCCATCCGGCCACACAATCCGCACCTCATCCACAGTCGCTGCTCCCAGACCAAAGTGCAGTGCTGTGTCATTACCCGCGCCTAAACTCGATCCATTTTTCACTTCTTGTAACAATACACGCCCATCACTCGTGGTGACATAGGCTCTTGCCCCGACAGCATCACGATTGACGGGACCACCGGGTTGTGTGCTGCCTGTCAGCCGAAGTGATATCCAGTTATGTTCATCACTGTTGGCAACTTGCGTAGCCCCTTGGTTGCGATGGAGGACATAGCGTTGGTTCCAGTCGCTGACGATCATATCAACCCAACCATCTTGGTCATAGTCGGCGTAGGCAATGCCCATGCTGCGCGTGGTGTTCTCGGCCCATGAAGGTGGACTGACATCCTCAAAGGCGATGCTGCGATTGCCGCGACGGTCTTCTTCAACGGTCTGCGTATTTTCAAAGAGAAAGTTTTTGTGCGGGAAGTGCATCCCATCGGGCGGGGTCTCGCGATCATGGTTGCGGAATTCAGTGGTCGAGAGATAGAGGTCGAGCCAACCATCGTTGTTGTAGTCGATAAAGACAGTTCCCCAGCCAACGGCAGCACTGGGGCCAATATCAACACCAGCGGTTTTGGCGCGCTTGCCAAATGTGCCATCGCCTTGGTTTTGCAGCAGTACATGCGGGTTGACCAAGTTCGAGAAGTACATATCAAGGTCGAGGTCGTTGTCATAGTCGCCAATCGCAATGCCCATGCCACCAAGTTGGATATCCGCCCCAGATTCCTCGGAAATATCGGTCCAGCACCATGTATGGCTACTATCTTTATGAACTCGTATATCTTCACAGCCAGGTCCATCATTGCGCCAAAGAATGTTGCCGATGGGGTTTTGTAGTTCGTCGTTGATAACATAGATATCCATGTCGCCGTCATCATCATAATCGACAAAGGTTGAGGTGAAGCCAGCCCCCAACAAGCGTGAAAACACCAGCAAATCGGTGACATCCTCAAATGTGCCATCACCGTTGTTGTGATAGAGTCGATCATCAGCTTGGGTGTGGTCAACATCGGGGTCACATTCGGGGTGACAGGACCAAGTGGTGGCATAAAGGTCGAGCCAGCCATCATTATCGTAGTCTCCCCACGTGGCGGTTGTGCCTTTGCCCTCATCGCCCACACCCGCTATCTCAGTGACATCGGTAAAGCCTTGCCCTTCGTCATTGTGGAAGAGGACATTGGCCCCATGCACCGAGACATAGAGATCCTTCCAGCCATCGTTGTCATAGTCCGCCCACACCGCGCCACCCGTCAGCACACCATGTAGCTTGACAGCTTCGCTTAACGGCGACACTGTGAATGTGCCGTCACCCTCGTTGTGATAGAGTACGCTGTCGGTGAGGTTGCCTGTCACATAGAGGTCGAGCCACCCATCATTGTCGTAGTCGCCCCATGCTTGCCCCACACCCAGATAGCCGCTGTCAAAGTTGTATTTGAACATGCGCCAACTGCCACGATGTCGCGCCGTGATGCCTGCGGTTTCGCTGACATCGACAAAGAGTTCATCACCATATAGACCGCTTAAGTCTTTTTCCTGTAAATCTTCTTCCTGTGCGGGCTGTGCAACTTGTGTAGGGTAGGCCAAGTCCCACACTATATTTCGTGGAATTTCGGTATATTCTTCTTCCAATCCATCCGGCCATACCACACGTGCATGTGTTGCTGCTCCATCCCCCAAGCCAAAATGTAGAGCCGTATCATTCCCTGCGCCCATGCTCGACCCACTCTTGACCTCCTGCATCATGGTTTTGCCATCGCTATCGGCAAGGTAGACACGTGCGCCGATGGCATCACGGTTTACTGGGCCACCTTGCTTGCTACCTGTCAGCCGAATTGTCAGCCAATTGTTACCATGACCAACCAACCCCGTGTTGCGCTGGAGTCGATAGTCAATGTTCCAGTCCCCCGTGACAAAATCGACCAGTCCATCTTGGTCATAGTCCGCATAGGCCATGCCCATGTTGGGTTGTGGGTAATCGAGCCAGCTAAAGGGTGTTTGGTCGCTAAAGGTGACATTGTTGGGGTTGCTTGCGCCTTCGTTGTGAAAGAGAAAGTTGGGGTATTCAAAGAGCATTCCAAGCGGTCCTTCCAGCATGTTGAAGAGGATAAAGGCGGTTGCTGAGGCATAGAGGTCGAGCCAGCCATCATTGTCATAGTCAAAGAAGGCTGTTCCCCAGCCTACCATGTCCGTGGCAATGGTTGGTAGTTGAGTAGCAGCAGTGCGATTACCAAATGTGCCATCTCCCTGATTTTGGAGCAGCATACCAGGATCAACCATGTTGGTGTAATAGAAGTCTAGATCAAGGTCATTGTCATAATCACCAACCGCCAAGCCCATACCATGCAATTCAGTGTCTGCGCCTGCTTCTGCTGATACATCGGTCCAGCACCAACTGTGCCCATCAGCATCATCAGCATCTACTTCCTCGCAGCCTTCACCATCATTACGCCACAATACATTGCCGATGGGGTTGTACAGCTTGTCGTTGATCACATACAGGTCCAAGTCACCATCATTGTCATAGTCCATAAAACTGGCGACAAACCCCGCGCCCAACGTTTTTTCCTCAATCAGCAGGTCGGTGACATCGCTAAATGTGCCATCGCCATTGTTGTGATAGAGCAGATCCCGTGCTTGAGTATCGTCAACGGGGTCGCACTTGGGGTAGCAAGACCAGTTTGCCACATAGAGATCGAGGTAGCCATCCTTGTCGTAATCCCCCCATGAAGCTGTGCCACTCTTGCCTGTGTCGCCCACACCAGCAATGTCCGTGACATCAACGAACCCATTGCCTGCCTCATTGTGAAAGAGGACATTGGCCCCATGCGCCAACACATAGAGGTCCTTCCAGCCATCATTATCATAGTCCGCCCATACTGCACCGCCGCTCCATGTTTCTGGCAGCGCAACGTCGCTTGACAACGGTGATTCTGTAAACGTGCCATCACCATTATTCTGATAGAGCGAGCTCTCAACTAGGCCACCTGTCACAAAGAGGTCCACCCAGCCATCGTTATTATAGTCACCCCATGCCTGTCCCATCGCCAAATAGCCATCGGTAAACTCACGGAATTTGTGGTATTCATCCCAACTGCCCCTGTGGATAGCGGAGATGCCTACGCTGTCCGTGACATCGACAAATTGTTCTGGTTCTAACAGGGTTGGGTCAGGTCGAGGGGGTAACTCTTTGATGGTTTCGGTGACTCGTATAGGTGTTGGGGTCGCCTCAATTGCAACCTCTGTCGTAACCGCTTGTGCCGTTTCCGCTTGTGGAGTGTAATCGGGTGGATATTCGATGGGTTTGCAGCCTGCCAAACAGAGTAAGATCAACAAGATTATTAAATAGATAGTTTGCTTGTGTTTTGTGTGATGATTTCGTTTCATAATTTTTGATTGCTCAATTGTTGCCAAAATAAAAGGGCATGGTCCGTAACCATACCCTTTATAATACCATAAACCCACCGTTACTCCGACACAGAGAAACGCCGACGCAGTATCTCCGTCCACAAAACAATCTGCATTTTAACTTGCTCGTTGTTGCATCATCCGCTCAAAAGCTTGGTAACTTTCTTCTAATTCCTTCTTTGTCGCCGTAATGAAAGATATTTTGCGTTTGCCTAACCATTCCATATTGAGCAGCACAGCGGTTGGTTTTGCTGTTTCTTCGGCCATCAAGACGACTGGCTTATAGGTGTTTTGTGTCTGTGATACGATTGAACGCAATTGTGTCTCTGCTTCACGCAAGGTATAATTCACGCTCAACTACTTATTTATTCCAACCATCAACTCTCTTTGTGGGCCAGAATTGCCCCAATATCGTTATATCATATCAAAGTTCGAGAGCATCTGCAAAGGTGTACATTGAACTCTCGTGGCAAATATAGGGTAAAGTAACTGATGAAAATTCTCATTACAGGCGGAACAGGCAATGTTGGCAAAGCTGTCGTCGAGCGATTTGTGGCGCATGGCTGCGAAGTTAGGGTGATAAGTGTAGACGATAGCCCTGATGTTCATGATAAGGCTGAATATACTCGATGTGATATTACCAGCTACGGCGATGTGCGCGAACAGGTGCGTGGGTGTGACGCCATCGTTCATCTTGCGGCGATATCCAACCCGATGGTTGTCCCTGCGCCAGATTTGTTTAACATCAATGTGGCAGGTACGTATAATGTGTTTGAGGCAGCAGCCGATGAAGGCATTCGACGGGTCGCACAGGCTAGCTCGATAAACGCCTTTGGCTGCTTTTGGGGCGTTACGGATATGGACATCCAGTATTTGCCGATTGACGAAGAGCATCCCACTTTCACCACCGATGTCTACTCATTCTCCAAAGGCATGGTCGAAGAGATTGCGGATTACTATTGGCGACGAGAGGGCATCACCAGTGCATCCTTCCGGCTCCCGGCGGTTTGGGGACGCCAACACATCGCTGCATTAACCGAAGATGCCGAGCAACAGTCATGGCGAAATGACAAGATTGCGGCCATTGACGAATTTGCTGCGCTACCAGAGGCGGACAAACGTACGCAGTTGGCCGAGATTGCGCAGAGTACGGTTGCCTATCGCCAGCGCAAACTGTTTGAATACCCCAACGCAGGCGAAGCCTTTAAACCGCAAAATCACCCTGAAGAGTTTGCTGGCAACCCTATTTGGGGTCAATATGTCTATGATCGTTTTAACTTTTGGGCGTATATTGATGAGCGAGACAGCGCGCAGGCGTTTGAGAAGGCCATCACGACTGACTATGAGGGCAGTCATGCACTCTTTGTCAATGCCAGCAACAACTGGTTCAACTATGACAGCAAGACATTGGCAAATCTATTTTTTTCGGATGTTAGCGTGTGGAAACAGGATCTCACGGGTAGTGATTCGCTGGTGAGCATTGCCAAAGCACAGACATTGATTGGGTTTCAGCCAGAATTTGAGATAGAAGGGTAATAGCGTCGCGGGTTCTGGAAGCGCGGATTGTTGTCGAGTCTAATCCGCGCACCCAGAGTCCGCGACGCTATTAGACAATATCCAACAGGTAGCGATGGGCATCACTCATACGCTCATACAACTCATCCGTGAGAAAATCACGCTGGACAAGTTGTTGTGCCAGATCACGGCGTGTGTAGGAGAGATGCAGTACACGGCGACGGTCGCCGCTGACGTTGAGTGTGCCGCCATGCCAGAGCGACGCATTCAGGACAACAACGGCTCCCGCAGGTGCGACCACCTTGATCTCATCTGGATAAGGTGATTTGGGGTCTTCCAACAAATCTTGGGGGCGTTGACCTGTACGGTGTGTACCGGGCACAACCCGTGTCGGTCCATTGTCCTCAGTAAAGGGGTCAATCAAAATCAGCGAGTTGACAACGTGCCAGTCATTGGCTTCATGGGTAGGTGCATCGGAGTGCAATGGCTGCTGCCCCTGCCCCTTCAAAGCGTCTCTGGCATTAAAGCCATGTACTTTGATCTCATCGCCCAGCAGATAGGATGCGCTGGCAAGCAACGGTTGAATCTCCAAACAGGGATCAAAGGCGGTGGATTTATTCAGCACATTGGACAAGCGTGGTGCGCCCGCCTCGGTGTGAACTTCCTGTCCACCCATCTCACCTTCGACTGCTTGGAGCGCATCAATGGCCGCGCCGATGGCTTCATATTCTTCTTGCGAAAAGACATCATAGGCGATGAAGTAGCCCTTTTCATCCAAATCACGGCGTTGCTCTTCGGTTAGCGTATCGCTTGTGGCGCTGAGTTGTTTCAATGCGTCAAATGTATTCATGGTCATGTTTCTCCTCTATTGAAGTTATTGTGAGACACGTGCTGCCTCGATTAAACTCAATTATACCACTCGACAGACATTGATAAAATGTGTTTATTCAGATACCTTTGTCTCGTAATTCGGAGAATACAAGCGGAATCAATGCATTCGAGAGACTGGCGACCAAACCGCCATAGTACAGGACTAGGCCGCTAAAAAGACCAAAATGAAAGAAAATAACACCACCAACACAGATAATGCCCGGAACAATGGTCATTGCCATCCCTCTATTTAGATTGGTCTCAAGCGAGTTCGCTATATCTAACAAGGGGATCAATTGATTTAGATTTGAGTTCATCAAAATAATCGCTGCACTGTCTGTTGCTGCTGTACTGGCATCACGGAGCGATATGGAAACATTTGCCGTCTTAAGAGCAATCGAATCATTAATACCATCGCCAATAAAACAGACTGATTTGCCTTCATCTTGTAATTGTTTGACAATACTTGCTTTATTTTGGGGTAAGGTTTCAGCGAAATATTGCTCAATGCCGACTGAGTGCGCCAGTTGACGGGTTGGCTTTTCATGATCTCCTGAAATAATGACAAGGGACATGTGTCTCTGGCGTAGTTGCTCCACAATGTGCTTTGCTTCGGGGCGAATTTTTGGCTCTAGTTCAATGACCCCACCAAGTTGATCACCAATGGCGACATAGATCAGCGTGTGTCCTTTTTCGTGAGCGGCATTTTCGATCAAATCGTAGCGTTCGTCGATAGCAATGTCTTCCATTGCCATAAAACGGCGGCTCCCCACTCGAATCAACTGTTCTTCCTCTTTTTCCGCATCAAAGATGCTCACCTTAAGTCCATAGCCAACTTCATATTTAACGTTTAGCACCATTGGCAGGCTCAATGACTGTGATCGGGCTTCTTCCAAGATTGCAAGTGCAATCGGGTGTGATTGTTTCTCTTCCGCCGCCGCTGCAACCGCTAGTAATCCTTCTTTGGTATGCTGTCCGCAGGGATGTATTTGCCCAACAATGGGCACATCTTCGGTTAAGGTCCCTGTCTTGTCAAATACAACAGTATCGACTTCGGTCATTAGCTCTAAAGATCGTCCGTCTTTGATCAGGACACCTCGTTCAGAGGCGAATCGCAAATAGTTGAGGACACTAATCGGTGCGGCATGTCTCATATGATAGCCAAAGGCCGCATAAAGCATGGTTAATGCGCTTTCAGCACCAAACAGAGGAAGGGCAAGCAGACTAAGTGCAACGGTCGGCATGGCGCCTTGGTCTACTATTTTGTTGCCTCGCGACTGGACTTGTGACTTGAAATCGGTCGTTGCGTTGAGAATTGTCCCAATCTGGGCTGCGACAGTCTCATCACCTCTCTTTTCGACTTGAATCTCTATACGGCCTTCAAGAACAACGGTTGAGGCAAAGACTGGCTCATCAACTACTTTTTCCACAGGCTGTGACTCGCCCGTCAAGGTGCGTTGGTCAATGCTGGCATAGCCATTTCGGATTGTGCCGTCAATGGGGATTGTTTGACCAGCCGTAACAACCACCAAGTCACCCATCTGAAGCGATTCAAAGGGAATCTGACTCGCGAGTGCGACTCACTTCATGCGCAACTTGCCTCGGGTCCAGCGCCCTGTCATCAAGGTGACGTGCGGCCGATAAAATGCGGACAGACAACTTTAATACTTTGTTTTATAAGT
>JBCCFC010000450.1:0-9576 GCA_039029935.1 Chloroflexota bacterium | reverse complement strand
GGGATGCTACTCAACTGGTTTGCCGAGAGGTAAAGTCCTTCAAGATTAGAGAGGTTACCGATTTCTGATGGGATGCTGCTCAACTGGTTTGCCGAGAGGGAGAGCGTTGTAAGGTTAGGTAAGTTACCGATTTCTGGTGGGATGCTTCTTAGCTGATTTTCATAGAGGGAGAGCGTTGTAAGGTTAGATAAGTTGCCGATTTCTGGTGGGATGCTGCTCAACTGATTGTTAGCAAGATCAAAAACTATAAGATTAGAGAGGTTGCCGACTTCTGGTGGAATGCTACTCAACTGATTATTAGCAAGATCAAAAACTGTAAGATTAGAGAGGTTGCCGATTTCTGGTGGGATGCTACTCAACTGGTTTTCCCAGACATATAATTGAGCCAAAGTAGAGATATCCCCTAACTTTGCTGGAATATCCGTTAATTCATTCTTCGCAAGTGAAAGCAATGTCAAACTACCCAAGTCACCGATAGCAGTAGGCAATACACCTGTCAGATTATTACCACTACGATCATTGTCAAGGTCCAGTTCGGTCACATGACCATTACTACACGTTACTCCATGCCAAATACAAGGCGTAGTCGTTTGCAACCAATCGGCGTTATCCACCCAGTTCGGTCCCCCAGTTCCATTATAAATCGCTACCAACGCCTCACACTCAATCTGTGGAATCTCACTTACGGTGGTGCAGTCGAAGTTAGTCTGCGCCAGTTGGCTCTGTGCGGTCTGGCTCTGTGCCGTGGCGTTGAAGGGGGCGAAAGTGTATGCGCTGGTCCACAGGATGCAGATAGCGGTGAGCATGGTAATGCGTATGATTGTGTTGATGGTTATCACAATTGTTGGCTCCTTGTTTTGAAATGATGGTTGACAATTATCTCGGTCTGAATTTCTATTGATACAGATTCTTGATGGTACAATAATCGGGTTGGGCATGATGACCGCAATCATGAGCGGTTTATGTATAGTATTAGAGGTTTATCTATTGATAATGGCTACAAAATCACTACAACAAACCATACCTAAGCCCCGTGCAGATAAACGCCCCTATTTTTTCTGGGATTATGACATGACAAATGAACAGATCAATCAGATTATCCAAAACGGCTCATTGCGCGAAAAAGCATGGGTGATTAACCGCATCTTGCAATATGCAAAATGGGAAGATATTTGGTTTTATCTGACCCCTAACGATATTCGGCAAGTTTTTGAACACCTACGTTTTCGACGGATACAAGACCGCGTATTATGGTCCTATGCACTTCAACGGTGGGCAATAAATGACTCATAAGTACATATCTGCGCTTCAACTCAAATTTTTGGAAGTTTTTTTTGATACAGAAACGGGCGCACATTTTTTCTTGACAGGCGGGACAGCCCTATCAGCCTTTCATTTACAACATCGTTCGAGCATCGATCTCGATTTATTTACACAGGACGATCTCGCCCTAAAAGAGACGGATATATTGATTCCACAATTAGCCGAAGCACTCGGCTGCGAGATTGGCAATGCACGACGCACAGAATATTTTCGCCAATATTTTCTGGAACCCCATGATGGTGGCGATTCATTAAAAATTGATCTTGTTCGTGAAGTCGGTCCACAGTTTGGTGAGCGTCTCTCAATCGGTAAAATCATCGTCGATAGCCTTGAGAATATTGGTGCGAATAAAATCACCGCCATTCTAGGTCGTACCGAAGCCAAAGACTTTGTTGACCTCTACTTTATTCTGCAAAATAGCCACTATGATTTTGAGCATCTTCTCACCCAAGCACAAGAAAAGGATATGGGACTCCAGCCCTTCTATCTTGCCGGAGCATTGCTTGAAGTACAAAACCTGCCTCAAATGCCAGAAACAACGCCAGCCATTCAGCGAGAAGAGATTGAGCAACTGATTTTAGACCTCGCCAATCGTCTGATTGACCGTTTAAATCCGTCAGAACACAATACATAGAAAGGTTAGAAGGACAAGAACGATTTGCACCTTTCTTGTCCTTCTAACCCTCCTACTGTTTTGGCATAAAGATGGATAAACGTGAGTTCAGCTAAGGCTGATTATACCATAGGTCAGCTTATCAGCACTTCAGCTTGTCAGCACTTCAGCTTGTCAGCAGGTCAGTATCAACCCACCGAATACCGACCCACCAGTCCACCGAATACCGACATACCGACCCACCGAATACCGACCCACCGAATACCAACTACCGCTCCACAATCGGCAAAAACAACCGCGCAACCACCGTCTGCGCCCCCTCATCCCCTTCGGGCAGGACATCCATATTAGGGTCGTTGTTGCTGGTGAGGACAACGCCTTCCATCGTGTCGAGGACGCTGCCGTTGGGTCCGGTGAGGTTGGTGGCGGGGAAGGCTCGGCGGAAGCGGATGGATGTGCCTTCGGTGTCGTCCTTGAGGGTGACATGGACGATTGCCACTTGGAAGCGGTCGGAGAGCGTGTTGCCCAACAGCCCCGTGCTAAAGCGGATGGTTCCGGCTTCGTTGTCAATCTGCGGCTCGGCGAGTACTGTGGTGAACTGTTGCGTGAACAGGTCCACTTTGGTGACTTCAACGAGGGTGGGGTCAAAGCGCAGGTGGGCGTTGAGGCCATTGACCGGGCTGTTGTTGGGAGTGACAAAGATACCCAACTGTGCTGTGTCGCCAACGCGCATTTCACGGACACCAAATTCAAAGCCGATGGTCGCCATCTGTGCATCGAGCAGCGGCACGTCGGGTGGGCTGGCGACATCATACTCGACCATACCTTGGCGATTGAAGTTGCCAGCGAGCAGGCCAAAATCCACAATGTCGGTGCAGGTGTCGTTGTTGAGGTCGGTGCGCCCTTGGAAGCTGGTGCTGCTGGCTTGGCTGGCCTGGCTATTTTTACAGCGGTTAAAGGCATTTTGCAGCACAGTCAGGTCGCCTTCGGTCACATGGTTGTTTGGCTCGATGTCGCCTTCAACCAGTTCACCCAGATAGATGTCATTCTGCCCATTCGTCAATGCCACATTGGTGGCACGGCTGACCAAGGTGTGTTCGCTGGTCAACTCGATGTCATAGGTGCCAGGGGCGATACAGCTATGCGAGAAGCTGGCGTCGGGGTCGGTCATGACCGAAAAGCTGGTGGATGCCGTGTCGCTGCCCGTGGGGTAGAGCTTGACCGTGAGCGGGACCATCTTGGCTGCACTGCTGCCTGTGGGACGACCCTGCAAGCCAATTGTCCCCTTGAGCGTGGCATGGCTGGCGGCGGCGGCGCTAATCGTCACTGTACCATCGTGCGCTTCACGGAGAACACTGCCGTTGGGTGCGCTGACATCGCTCTTGGGGAACGTGTCAAGGAAGCGGATGGCGGTCTGGGTAATCGGTGCCAGTGCCTCGACTGTCACCTGCAAGAGGTCAAAGGGCGTGGTGACGACACCATCCAGCAGACCCGCACCGTAGCTGAATGTGCCTGTAGTGGCGTCCATCTTGACCTCATCCAACACATTGGGCAGATGAGCGGTGTTGTTCTGGACGCTGAGAATCCGCAGATAGGCCGGGTCTACTTGTGCATGAACCTGTGCGCCATTGACGGGGGCTACGCCAGGGTTGACGGCGATGACAAAGGTCTTGATGTCGCCAACGGTCATATCCAGCGGGGATGGCTCGACCAAGAGGACGGCATCCTGTGGCGCAGGTGGTGGGGTATTGGTTGGTGTGGCGGTGGGTACAGCCGTTGGGATAGCGGTGGGGGCTGTTGTGGGTGCATTTGTCGGCGCAGATGTTGGCGCAGTGGTGGGTACACTGGTTGGCGGGACAGTGGTTGGCGTTGCTGTCGGCGTATAGGTTGGCACGGCAGTCGGGGCAGTCGTTGGGACTGCTGTCGGTGCAGGCTCGTTTGTGCCAAAGAGCGTGTGTAGCAACAGATTGGGTGTGCCTTGGGTGAACGTATCTACCATGCTGCTGCCAATCGCCCCTACCTGTGCGGCACTGCTGTTGAGCGTCAGACGGTCAGCGGTTGCGTTTGCCACCAATGCGCTGAGTACCTGTGCGGGTGTACTATCAGGATTGCTCTGCAAATAGAGTGCCGCCGCCCCTGTTACATGCGCTGCCGCCAACGATGTCCCCTTGGTGGTCTTGCTGGCGTTGTCATCGCTGTGCCATGCACCCTCAATCTCCTCGCCTGGGGCAAAGAGGTCTACACATTCACCTGTGTTGGAGATGCTGCTCAGGCCATCGGTCTTGGTGCTAGCACCAACGGTGATGGCGTTGTCGAGACGGGCGGGCGTATAGTCACAGGCGTCCTTGCCGACATTGCCCGCTGCCACCACAAAGGTGATGCCCGCGTTGATGGCATTGCCAATCGCTTGGTCAATGGCTTCATTGGCTGGTCCACCCAAGCTCATGTTGACAATGGCAGGTGTCTCGTGGTTGGCAACCAACCAGTCCAGCCCCGCGAGTACGGTCGCCCATGTACCACCACCATTGCATTTGAGGACACGGACGGGATGAAGCGTAACAGCTTTGGCGATTCCATAGGTGTTGCCACCGATGACCGAGGCTACGTGTGTGCCATGCCCATTACAATCCTCGGTGCTCTCGATGGCGATGCCGCCATTGTCAATCGACACTGTACCAATTCCTGTGCCAATTTCTGTGCTACTGCTGGTCACCTCCAGACTGCTGTAGCCCGTCTGTACACGGTCGCCAAACTCGCTGTGGCTGCTGCGGATGCCCGTGTCAAAGGTGTAGACATGGACACTGCTGCCATTGTTGGTGTAGCGATATTGCTGATCAAGTGGCAGGTCGCGTTGGTCAACACGGTCCAGCCCCCAAGCCGTGGTCTGTGTAGTCTGCTGGTCTGCCTCTGTTAGCATGATGGGCTCTGTCAGCATGGTGGGCATTGCCAGCATCTCGACCTCACCATCGGGGATGACCCCAGCAACATCGTCACGGGCTTCCAACGCCGCAACCGCAGCGGGTGTCAGGTCAGCCGCAAAGCCTTGGACGCTGTGCTGATAGGTGTGGTGGAGTGTGCCTTCAAACTCGGCCACCAATTGTGCCGACAGTTCAGCGACCCCAAAATCGGCATTCAACCCGACCACATCTTTATGGAAAAGCACGATGTAACTGGCTTCCTGTTCAATGCCCTGTGCTGGGCTGATGCTGATTTGAGCGGGTACTGTATCGGCGGGTACTGTATCGGTCGGTGTTGTATCAGCTAGGGCTGAATTGGTAAAGATGACGGCGATGGTGACGATGACAAACATCACGGCCATGCTGATGATAAGTGTACGCCAGAAGAGCATGAGTGCCTCGTTGTGAATTTGCTGCATCCGAGCGATATGTTTGGCTGATTGATTTGTTGTTTGGTTCATGTTACGGTTCCTTTATGGTTATTTTTACTACAACGGGACCCAGAGGGTTCCCCGGATGGGAACGGATTTTTACCGATCACGGAGCCAGAAATCTGCCCCTCCTAAATCCGTTGTCGTATTTCCAGAGGACCGGATTTTTTATTACTCGTCGAATCCCAAATCCGTTCCTTACCCAAATCCGCTGTAGTATCTTAGCGGCTCACAATCGGCAAGAAGACGTTGTTGGTCTGCGTGGCCGTGTCGTTATCGCTCTCATCACCGGGGCAAATGCCTATGATAAAGGCGCAGTCGAGTTCATCCGAGCCGCCTGGGTCCTCGCCAAGGTCGCCGCCTTCGCTGGCAAGCACAATGCCTTCCAAGCTGCCAAAGTCCATGACGCTGCCCTGTATGCCTGTGATCTCCGTGCCGTCAATGTCGTTGCGGACAAAGCGCAGCGAGGAGCCAAAGGTGGCCGCCTTGAGACGTAGGGTCACGGTGGCAATTTGGAAACGCTCGTGGACCGTTGTGCCAATTTGCCCTGCGCTAAACTGGAAAACACCGTTGGTGGCGTCTACCATAGGCTCCAAGAGCGTGGTCGAGAGTTGGCTGGTGGAGAGGTTGACGCTGATAATCTCGACGACATTGCTGTCAAAGTTCATGTTGACGGTGACGCCATTGACGCTGCTGCCGTTGGGGTCCACATAGATGGGCAGGTCAATCGTTTCGCCGACAGCCACAAAGCGGGTGGCCTCGCCAAAGTTGAGCTTGGCGGTGGGCAGTTCAAAGGGCAGCGTGGGTGGGTTGCCAACGTCATAGCTCAAATCGCCCTGCTTGTTAAAATTGCCAGAGATGAGGGCAAAGTCACGGATGTTGGTGTAATCATCCTCGTTGAGGTCGGTGCGCTCATCAAAGCCGCTGTCCCCCTTTTGGCGATTAAAGCCACCGCTAAAGGGACCAAAGTCTTCAATGACAATCTGATTGTTCTGGACCACATCACCCTCCATCAATGGCCCCAAGAAGACAGCGTTGCGACCTGCGTTGAGAACCACGTTGCGGGCACGGCTGGCAAGCGTGTGCGTATTGACCATCTGTACATCATAGGTGCCTGTGGGAAGGTTGCTCATGCTAAAGCGAGCGTTGCGGTCGGTGGTCACATTCATGGTGGTGACAGGCGTGTTGCTGCCAGAGCGATAGAGCGTGACGGTCAGTGGCACGGACTTGGCATCGCTCTCGCCATCAGGACGCCCCTGCAATTTGACCTCACCCGCCAAGGTTGCACCCGCTGATGCTTCGATGATGACCATGCCATCACGAGCCTCACGCATCACGCTGCCGCTGGGTCCGCTGATGTTGGTGGGCGGGAAGTCATCGACAAATTCGATGCGGGTTCCGCTGGTGGTGGCGATGGCCTCGACCTCGACACGCAACACCTCAAATGTGCCGTTGACCGTGCCGTTGAGTGTGCCTGCGCCATAGCGGAATGTGCCTGTGCTGGCGTCATACTGCGGATTATCCAGTACCTGTGAGAGCTTGTCGGTGTTGCGTTCGATGCCCACAATCTTGAGATAGCGTGGATCGAGCTTGCCGTTGATCTGCACACCGTTGACATCAACCGTGCCTGCGCTGACCATGAAGTCAACATAGCGGGTTTCACCGACCTGCATGGTGATGGGTGTGCCTTCGACATAGAGCGTGGCATCTTCCTCATCGGGTTGGCGGGTGGGGGTTGGCGTTACCGTTGGCACACGAGTCGGTGCAGTTGTTGGGCGAGTTGTTGGGCGAGTTGTTGGTACTGGTGTCGGTGAGCTACCACCAAACATCGTGTAGAGCAGCAGATTGGGTGAGCCTGAGCCGATGTCCGAGAGCTTGCCAGTGGAGGCTTGGTCGAGGATAGCCTCAAAGACGGTGGCGGGTGCATGGCTGGGATTGCTTTGCAGATAGAGGGCGGCGGCTCCGGCGACATGGGGAGAGGCCATTGATGTGCCACTGATGGTCTTAGTGCCGCTGTTGGTGTTGCTCCATGCCGAGGTGATGTTGTGTCCCGGTGCAAAGAGATCGACACATGAGCCATAGTTCGAGAAGCTGGCACGGGCATCGCTGTTGGTGCTGGCGCCGATGGTTATGGCTTCATCGACACGGGCGGGTGATGCATGACAGGCACTCTGACGGCTGTTGCCCGCGGCGACCACATAGGTGACACCTGCCCGAATGGAGTTCTCGACAGCCTTGTCAAGCGCGGAGTTGCTTGCACCACCCAAGCTCATGTTGGCAACGGCGGGTGAGCGGTGGTTGGCTGTGACCCAATCAACGCCAGCGATGACGCCTGCGGTTGTGCCGCGCCCCGAACAGCTTAACACACGGATGGGATAGAGCTGGGCCGACTTCGCCACCCCATAGGTGCTGCCCGCGACCGTACCCGCCACATGTGTGCCATGTCCATGACAGTCGTTGGTCCCATTGTCGTCGCGGATACTGCTGTAGCCATTACCCACACGCCCGCCAAACTCCTCATGCTGTGTGCGGATGCCTGTGTCGATGACATAGACATGTACATCAGAGGCGTCATTGTTATAGCTGTAGCTGCTGTTGAGCGGTAGACTGCGCTGGTCCACACGGTCCAACCCCCACGTGGCCGATGGCTGTGTGGCGTTGGGCGAGATACTGCTAGCCATAACACTTGATACCAACTCTATTTCGGTATCCTCAATCACCTCCTCGACATCGGGCATGGCCGCAATCTGTGACGCTGCATCGGGTGTCAAGTCTGCCGCAAAGCCCTGCAACGCCGTCTCATAGGTGTGCTGGAGCGTACCACTATAAAGGTCCACCAGCATGGTCGAATACTCGCTGATGCTGATGCCATTGGACTCTGGCCCGACCTCTTCGTCCTTAAAGAGCACGATGTAGGTCTTCTGCTCCTGAATGCCAAAGGCTGGGATAGTGTTCTCTGATACAGTGCTATCGGATACAGTATCAGGCAGTTGCGCTGACGCTGCCTGTGCTGAAGTGGGCGGCTGCCCCATGAGTGTGAGTCCGGCAATCGTCGCGAGCAGTGCGATGCTGCACACGACGAATGAGGCTGTCTGTATGAGAGAATCTACCATGTTGTGTGGTGGGTGGTGCGGGTCTGTGGCCCCTACACCAGCCACTATTTGTGATGGTGTGACTTGTTGTTTCATTGGAATTTGTCCTTACTCTTTATCCAGTAATGTTCATTGATTTCGAGCAGCGCTGTGTGCTGCTACATGAATAAACACAGGTTTTGGGCAAATTCCCGAATGAATTTTGAAAAAAGTGAAAATTAGTGATTAGTGATTAGTGATTAGTGATTAGTGATTAGTGATTAGTGATTAGTGATTAGTGATTAGTGATTAGTGATTAGTATACTTTTTCAGACCTAAAACGGATTCATTATCTACTTGTCTGTGTTCTTCCGTATCCGCGTTTTGGTTAATTTCGTGGCTGTGTATGTTTTGGCATACACTAGGGGTTGCGTGGATGTTTTTAGATGAGATTGATGGGAGGGGATGATGATAAGCAAAACTTTTCGACAGTGTTCCATCACGTATTTAGAAAAGACCTTTGGGCTGCGTCGCACGTTTTCTCGCCCGACGCTCGACCGCTGGACACAGGATGAGCAGCCGATTACAGAGGCAGAACAATTGATGCTCAATGCGCGTCTATCTGATATCCGCATCAATTATGACGCGTGGAATGAACAGGAACTTGTCATCAATTTTATTGGTCCTGTGATGACGATGGTGCAGTTCTGGGACTTGTACCGCTACAACTTTTTTGCTGGGCGACATATCGAGACAGAGCTAGTGAGTGTGGTTGACGACAAAAAAATTGAGTTGGGTGGCGAGCCAGATGGCATGATTGCGACGGGCTATCGAGAACCCGAAATCCCTATGTTTGCCTTCACCGAGTATAAGCGCGAAATTGGGTCCACTGGAGACCCTGCGGGGCAAACCGTTGCTGCGATGCTTGTCGCTCAGGCGTTGAACCAGCACGAACATCCCATCTATGGTTGCTATGTGGTCGGGCAACAATGGTTTTTTGTCGTGCTGGAAGGCAAGCAATACACCATCAGCCGCAGTTACCTCGCCACCGAGGAAAGCCTGTTTGATATATTTCGGATGCTCAAGGCACTGAAGGCGATTATTATTGACTATACAGCGTGATGTGATAGGGCATAGTCGCGGATTTAGGGAGCGCGGATTGGCCTCAAATCTAATCCGCG
>JBCCFC010000449.1:0-9586 GCA_039029935.1 Chloroflexota bacterium | reverse complement strand
TGGGTCCTACTGCCGGCTCTCCCGTGTGCAACCCGCAATAGAGATTGCTAACTCCGCTATTCAACGGGTAATTTATTTTGTGGAATGGCCTTATTATGCGTAGGTTGCTGGCTTCTTGCAGTAACCCGTCTGCAAAACTATGCAAATTGCTTAGAAAACGGCGGGACACGGTGTTTAGTTTCATCGGGCCAATCTGGGTAGTAAGCAAATAGAGGAACGAGAAATACATGAAACCATCAATTTAATGATACAATGGCGAACGGTTCATTTATATTTGTTATCAGCAGGATCGGTTTTCGTTATTACATGCATAAGTTGCCGCACAATGAATCCTCCAATTTACCACAAATAGGGTCAAGCATTCAGCTCTGGCGAGATCAATTTTTCTGGTGGACACTGGCCTTCACCACCTTTGCCATTTTGCCCTTTGTCCAGCGAGGGTATTTTTGGGGAGCCAACGATGCCCGCCACCATGTCTACTTTCTTTATGAATTCAACCGCTCTGTGCAGGATGGCATCTGGTGGCCGCGCTGGAGTCCGGATTTTGCCTTTGGCTATGGATATCCTTTCTTCAATATCTATGCCCCCTTTAGCCATTTCTTGGCTGAAATCCTCTGCTTCTTTCTGGGCTTTGGATTCACCCAGTCCATTGAGACAATTTTTGGTGTTAGCATTATAGGCAGTGCGGTTACGATGTACCTGTTTGTGCGCACATGGGCGGGCAGACAAGCAGCACTGGTATCAGCATTGGTCTATGTCTATATCCCCTACCATCTGCTCAATCTCTATGTGCGTGGCAACTTGACCGAAAGCATGTCATTCATCTGGCTCCCACTCTGTTTATGGACAGCACGTGGTAGTGTGGTAGACGGGACGCTACACAAACGGGTTAGCTGGATGTTGGGACTGGCAATGAGCTATGCGGGGTTGATGTTGACCAGCAACATGGTGATTGTGTTGTTCACACCATTGCTGACAGTCTATATTTTGATGCTGCTCATCACGTACACAGAGGCACAATCGTTTGGACAACGCATCCGCCAATGGATTCAACGCGGGGTGATGCCTGCATTGGGTGGCCTGCTGGGATTGGGGTTGAGCGCAATCTTCTGGATACCCGCCTTCATTGAGCGCAGAGATGTGCGTGAGGACCAGTGGTTTGATGGCCGCTATAGCTTTCAAGATCACTTTGTCTATGTGTCTCAGCTTTTTCGCCTTGAATGGGGCATGGGTGCAAGCCAAGCAGGACCCTATGATCCCATAAGTTTCCAGATTGGCCTGGTTCCACTCATCTTAGTGCCAGGGGGATTAATTCTGTTTTGGCGCAGTCTGAAAAATCAACCCAGCGGGAAAAAACAATCATGGGAAATACTCTGTTTTCTAATAGTAGGGCTTGTGGCAATTGGTGTTGCCCTCACATGGTTTAGCCCATTGTGGAAACTACCGTTCATCGGTACAATTCTTGGCTTTGCCCAATTCCCTTGGCGATGGTTCAGCATCTCATCCCTCTGTTTGAGCATTTTAGCAGGGTTGGTACTGCATCCAGCGATTCAACTGATACCTAAAAGCCTAAACCGTGTTGTTGCGGGTTTACCCCTAGTGGTCTGGGGCATCGTCGCCTTTATCCTCATCAGCAGCGCACCCATGCTCTATGTGGAGATTGAAGAGCCTGCTGAAGGTCCAGTCGGTTTGGCGGCACTGATGCGTTTTCAGCGATCAGCAGATGAGATGACGGGCAGCACACGCTGGGTCAGCGAAATTCCGACGTGGAGCCCAATGGCAGAGTATTACATCAACCAGACCAAAGCGGGCAAAGAGGGGCTTGCGGTGAAACCTGTAGATACCAAGGTTGACTACACGAACGCTACTAACTATAAGCGCGATGGCATTACGCTGGGGTCGATGAGGCATAACACGGTGATGGAAGAGGTCTTTTTTGCCACTGTCGATGATACCCACAGCATCACCTTTAACCATTTCTTCTACCCCGGCTGGAAAGCCTATCTGTTGGATGGCCCCAATGGACGTCCTGTGGAAGAGTTGCCTGTGATTCCTGAAAGCGAAGGCACATTGGGACGCATGACGGTTCCTGTTCCCGCCGGCGAAGGATTTGTGCTGCTACGGTTTGAGGATACACCATCCCGTCGCATAGGCAAGCAGGTCACGATGGGGACGATTGGCGTGGTGGTCATCCTGCTGATAGGTTTGTTCATCACTCAAAACAGGAGAACATTTATCCACTGAACTGGTTGTGACCGATGCCTCGAACGCACACTTCGATGATTGACTTAAAGTCCCGTATATGATAGACTGAGTAATATGTCAACACAGCAATCAACATGAACTGAGATTCAGCCCGATTCATTCTTTCAAATTCTAATTGAGAATTTTTCAGATGCGTTTGGTATCATCAATCCCGAAGAACTAGAGACGCAAAAACGGCAAATTATTCCTGAATCGGTTCAAATCGATGCCGTTGTTGCTTATCCGGATACGTTTGATTTCACCATCCTGCAAGATAAACTTTTCCCGTTTTTGGGGAAAGCCAATGTGCTTGAGTATAAAGGTGAGCAAGATGTGCTGTCGCTCATGAAGTTCTATCAATATAGCCTAACCGAGTTGGGTATTTTGACGACACACTTGCTCAGTAAAAAGCGAAAAAATACGACAGAACGCCAACCACTTTCAGTAACGGCATCACAAAAACAGTGGACACAACTCGAGTCGAAGGGAGCCAAACATGGGTGCTGTGCCGTTATTCTCAGCACAACGGACCCAAAAGTCTGCGTGAAGAGGTTGGCTTTGAAGCGGTGGATGCCTATGAACATTTTGATGGCGCGTTGTATCGTGTACTGATTGATGAGAATCCATCAGTCGGTAGCATTGCGACGTACCTCGTGATTATTAATCATTTGCCTGTCCATCCAAAGAATGCACCACTACTGCTGCTATCAAAAGGTAGAAAACTGACGGAGTTTTTTCAGTGGTTGCTGATTGACGATGACCGAATGACACTTCAGGAGAAACAAACTTACTTATTTTATCTGTCGAAGTATAGTTTGATCTCGATACGAGAGGAGCTACGAGAGATGAAGCATCAGACACTAAATACTGAACAAGTTCAATGGCTTTTCGATTTTTTTTCTGAAAAGCCAGAAGAAGAACGCGACAATTTTCTTAGAATGACACTGAAGGTTGTGAAGAAAGCACGACTCCCTTTACCATTTGATATTTTAAAAAAAGCATTAGATTCAGATACACCACTCGATGCCGTACAAAAATTGCTGGACGCTGATACACCAGAAGATGCTGCACAGAAGATGATGGGTGCTGATACACCAGAAGATGCTGCACAAAAGATGATGGGTGTTGATACACCAGAAGATATGGCACTTCAAGCTATACAAAATGAAGAGCAATTAAACCGTTTTCTTAAGCGTTATCGGGAACGAGAACAACAGACGTGACACATCTGCCACTAGCATATATGCACGACCCACACCTATGAGAAACCATAGCTCTTTCATTCTGCGCTGCCTATTGCTCGTGTTCATTCTGATGGCCTTTGCCCGCGTTACATGGCAGCTTGAACTAAAAAATTTGTGGTGGGACGAGAGTTTGAGCCTGCAACGTGCGGAGTCTGCATGGCTCCCACTGATTCAAGGGCAGTTGGTTATGCATGATGGTATTTCCGTCCAGCACACCATTGATCAGCATCCATTCTTCTCATTTCTGCTTCAGGGTATCCTCATCCGGCTTGCAGGAGACAACGACTTTGTCCTGCGGTTCATCTCGGCAATGGCCGCAACCTTGCTTGTGCCAACGGTGTGGGTGGTGGCTCGTTCTCTTGAGCGCAGACAGGTGATGGCCCCCTCAACCGCGTATTGGTCGGCATTGCTGGCAACAGTGAATCCTTTCCTATTGTGGTATGGACAGGAGGCACGACCTTATGCACTATGGGCTTGGCTAACCGTATTTACAACCTACCTTCTTGTCCGAGCCGTACAGCATCGTGGCACATCACTATCCAAAAATGGATGGCTCATCGGCTATGCCTGTACGCTGGTGATGATGTTGACGACCCATTACTTTGCCATTTTTATCTTGCCCATTCACGCGATCATCGTCTATCAATGGTGGACACAACAAAACCAAAGGCTTGCTGTCATTGTTGGCGGCGTCATTAGCCTGCTTGGATTGGCCGTCATCAGTTATGCAGCATGGATCATTTTGGTCGTGCAGAAAGGTGGCATCAACTTTGAACGGATTCCATTAGGCGTACTACTTCCCGATTTACTCAATGCCTTCAACATGGGGTTGAGCGTTGATATCAACGATGTGTGGTGGCTGGATGTGACAGCGGGTCTGGTTGCATTGGGTGGGATGATATGGGGACTGCGCTCATGGCGAACCATAGGCAATGGTGGTGGGATAGTCGCGTTATGGATTTTGCTACCCACAGCCATACTCTTCGCGGTCAATCTTGTGCGACCCGCCTATATGAACGCCCGTCATATGAGTATGCTCTGTGGAGGCATGATCCTTGCGGTAGGCAGTGGCTTGGGTGTGATATGGCATATCCGACAGCAAGCATCAACAATCAGATTTACATCCGGATTGGCAGTCATACTCGCAGTTCTATTGATAGGCGGCTCAGGCTATAGCACAATTAATTATTTTACGCTTGAGGAATACGCCAAAGACGACTACGACAGCGTTGCCACCTATCTGGATGGACGTATTAGTTCCGGAGATGTGGTACTGATCTATCCGCCCTTCTCTTGGCGTATCTTTGACTATTATTTATCGCTCGACAAAGTTGATGATGCACAGGCGGCGGGGGTAGACGTTGCACAATATGGCGTCCCGCTGCTGCTCCAACCATTGGAGAATACCTATCCTAAACTGACTGAACTTAGTGAGCAGTATCAACGCATCTGGTTCATCTCATCTCGTACAAATCCATACCCTGACAAAGATGACTTAACCCGAAAATGGCTTTCCGACAATCTATTTCGCGTCAGCTATGTTGAGTTCTTTAGCCATTCCTCGCTCGACGTAGACCTCTACCTGCCCGAAGTGCCTGTCTATGAAACCGTGCCCGCTGATGTTCAGCACCCCGTTGACGTTGTCTTTGGCGACCAGATTCGTCTTGTCGGGTATGATCTTGACCCATCAACGACTTTGGCATCAGGTATTTCGCAGCCGCTGACGCTCTATTGGCAAGCAGTCTCCAAGCCAGAGCATCGCTATAAATATAAGCTAACACTGACACAGAATGACGACGCACAACAAACCCAACAAATTTCACTCGTCGAGCGAGAACCATATGATGGCTTTATTCCGACCATCTATTGGGACCCAGGCAAGACCATTGTCGAGTACACCCAACTGCCCATCAAGCCATTTGGAACTTTTTATCCACTGACACAAAATGTATACGCAACGCTCGAACTCTATCGTTCAGATACGCTGGAGAAATTGACGGTGACACAGGCGGATGGGGATGGGATATCGGCAGAGGGTCCCGTTCTTTATTTACCACTCTTCAACGATTGACTTAAACCAGTGTGCATGGTAGACTGGATAATATGTCAACAGAGCAGATAACATCACAAACAAAATCAACAGAAATTCAAGCTGATTCATTCTTTCAAGTTCTGATTGAAAACTTCTCTGATGCATTTGGTATTCTCAATCCCGATGAGTTAGAGACCCAAAAACGTCAAATTATTCCCGAATCGGTTCAAATAGATGCCGTTATCGCTTACCCAGACAATTTTGATTATACGACACTACAGGATAAAATTTTCCCATTCTTGGGCAAGGCCAATGTACTTGAGTACAAAGGTGAGCAAGATGTGCTGTCACCGATGAAGTTCTATCAGTATAGCCTGACCGAGTTGGGTATTTTGACGACTCATTTGCTGAGTAAAGAACGAAAAGATCGCACAGAACGCCAACCACTTTCCGTGACGGCGTCGGAAGAACAGTGGACGCAACTCAAATCGAAGGGGGCAAGGCATGGATGCTGTGCCGTTATTCTCAGCACAACGGACCCCAAAAGTCTGCGTGAAACGGTTGGCTTTAAAGCTGTAGATACCTACGAACATCTTGGTGGTGCGTTATATCGTGTCATGATTGATGAGAATCCATTGGCGGGTAGCATAGCGACGTATTTGGTGATTATCAATCATCTGCCTGTCCATCCAAGAAATGCGCCACTATTGTTGATGTCAAAAGGCAGAAAGATGACGGAGTTTTTTCAGTGGCTACTTATTGACGATGAACAAATGACACTTCAAGAGAAGAAAACATATTTATTTTATCTGTCGAAGTATCGTTTGATTTCGATAAAGGAGGAGTTACGAGAGATGAAGTATCAAACACTAAACACAGAACAGGTTGGATGGCTTTTCGATTTTTTTTCTGAAAAGCCAGAAGAGGAGCGCGATAATTTTTTCAAAATGGCACTCAAAGTTGTGACGAAGGCACGAATACCATTTGACATATTTAAAAAAATATCTAATGCTGAGACGCCGCATGATATAGCACAGACTGCATTAGATGCCAAAACGCCGCGCGATGCTGCGCAAAAAATGCTCGACGCTGATACGCCACAAGATGCAGCTCAGAAACTACTAGAGGCTGAAACCATAGATGAAATGGTACTTAGGGTTATCAAAGATAAAGAACACCTCAATCGAATCAATCAACTTTATGAAGAGCAAGAACGAGAGCAACAGGCATGACAACTCTGCCACTAGGATTTGTACCCACTCAAAATTTGAATAGTTACTTTGGGTAGGTCAAGCCTTGGCTAGAACACATACCTAATCTATGCGCATATTCCTTACCTTCATTCTATTTCTAACCATTAGCATTAGCTACAGCATCATTGTCCCAGCCTTTGAAACGCCTGATGAACCCTATCACTATGCTTTTGCGCGCCATGTGGCACAGGGCAATGGCCTACCTGTGCAAACGGTTGAGAGTGAAGATGCACCTTGGTCACACGAGGGAAGCCAAGCACCTCTTTATTACTTGCTTACGGGTGCGTTGACCAGTGTTATCAACCAAGATAACTTTGACATCCTCTATAATGAAACCGATGGGGCCAATATTGGCGATCCACTCTATGCTGGCAAAAAGAACTACGTGCTGTACAGTTCGGTTTCGTGGCCTTGGTCGCCGCCACAGCACATTCTTGAAACGGTTGATCATGGTGCAATTTCCACAGGCATACAAACCATCATCCAAACCAGCCAACTTGTGGGGGCACAACTCGCATTGCGTATGGGGCGCTGGTTCTCGATTTTGCTGGCCTGCCTCACGTTGTGGTTTACTTATCTGACCGCAAAAAAAGTGTTTCCTGACGATGACGCAAAGTCCCCATATCTACCGCTTCTCAGCATCCTACTGCTTGTCAGCATCCCACAATTTGCCTTTATCAGCGCATCGTTCTCCAACGACAATGCGGTGATTCTTGCCAGCACAATCACCATCTATTGGTTGATTCACCTGCTGACCCAAAGCCAAAAGAAGCCAATTACATTATGGGAATGGAGCATTCTCGGTGTCTGTCTTGGTGTGGCCGCATTGAGTAAGCTACAAGGGTTGGGTTTGATTGCCATTGCAGGTATAGTCTATTTGCGGATTCTCTGGCGAGAAGATTGTCGCAAGCGCATATCCAGCCAGGCCAATCTACAGCTCAACACATTCATCCCCAAGTTGCTAGTTGCCGGTGTTGCGATAGCCCTGCCCGTCTTGTTGATTGCTGGCTGGTGGTATTGGCGCAATTATACTCTTTATGGTGATTGGCTCGGTGTCAACTATTTGTTGGATATCAACGGCCAACGTGAGGATGCGCTTACGTGGCAAAGTGCATGGGGCGAATTTCGCGGGCTGCGCTACTCCTTCTGGGGATTATTTGGCTGGTTTAATATTTTGCTGCCACAGTGGGTATACAATATTCTTGATTGGGTAACGATTCTGGGTGGTATTGGGCTTGGCATCTCTGTGATACGTTATTCAAAGGCGCGATTAGAGAATCCCGTGAGTGATAGCCATAATATGATAAAGATTGAGGCAATCGCTGCCCTGGCACTGTGGTTTCTGATTCTGTTTGCGCTGCTGGTCTATTGGGCAACCGGGGCGACCAGTTCACAGGGGCGACTTTTGTTCCCTGCCCTCAGTTCAATCTGTATCTTGTTGACATATGGACTTGTTGCCCTCGTTCAGTCTGCGACATCTTGGCTGGCACGGTTCACCCAAGAGCCACTAGAGACATCGGCTATCTCTACGATTCTTTTTTCAACAATTCCAACCCTTCTGATCGGTTGCTCCGTCTATACACTCGGATTTTTGTTGCACCAAAACTATCGTCAACCGGAACCAATTTTGTGGCCGCCAGAACCGGAGCAGTTGCGTCAACTCAAAATTGTGAATCTGACCTATGGGCAGGCGGATCAGATTACCATCTATGGCGTTCATGTGCCACGAAAACGCTATTACATTGGGCAGAAAGTGCCTGTGCAAGTGTATCTGGGTGCAGAACAGCCGCTTGCACAAGATTATCAGCTATTTATCCAATTTTTGGATGAAACAGGCTATGAGCTGAGTAATTTGACCAGCCACACAGGGTGGGGGCGTAACCCAACAATGTTGTGGATTCCCGAAACGGTCTATGAAGATACCTATGAGGTGCTGATTGAGGCGATTGCCAATCCAGACAGAGATGAGGCGTTGCCAGATACACCGCCCCAGCCTGTCCAGGCGCGGGTCTATATCGGCTTTGTGGACCCAGACACCTTAGATGAGGAGAATCTGCCCCGTAATGCATACCGAGAGGATGGCGTACAAGTCATTCCCTTTGTCGATTCAATCACGATCTTGCCCGCTATCTGGCCGCCAAGAGAATCGCTGGTGCATGAAGACGCCAAACAAATTGGGACACAGTTTGGCCGTGTCATTGAGCTTGCTGCTGTGAAATATCCTGTAAGATTCCCTGAACAGCCTGACACTCCGTTTCGAGTCACCTTATGGTGGCACGCAATTGGTATTCCGGCAGGGGATTACACCGCCTATGTCCATGTCTATAATCGAGATGGTGAGCAGGTTGCGGGGTTTGACCAACCGCCTGCGGGTGAACGCTTCCCGACGCAGTATTGGCGTGCAGAGGATCAGCTACAGAGTGATTTTCAGATTGATTTTGTGGAAAAGCTGCCGCCTGGGGTCTATGATTTATGGGTGGGTCTATATGAGTCGGATAGTCAAGGTGACGTGCGGCTTCCGGTAACAGATGATGCGGGGCAGTTCACCAAAGATTTGCAGGTAAATATTGGGCAGGTTGAGATTGTTGAAATATCGGCAGAGTAAACAGTGGAATTTTTTATTGCATAGGAAAGCATCAACCAGCTTGCACGGACCATTTGAATGTAGAAGAACTTATAGGTATGTAATACAAAATAACACTGTACTCTAAATCGCGTACAACCTCGCATTTTGAAACAAAACAAAACAAGTGGCAATTACTTATTCTGGAAAAGAAAAATATTGAAATCCAAAAGAAAAGCAAAACGTGTTC
>JBCCFC010000448.1:0-9588 GCA_039029935.1 Chloroflexota bacterium | reverse complement strand
CTAAATCCGCGACCCTACTCCATCACAAGCTGCCACAGCGCATCATAGGCGTAATCCTGCCCCGTGCGATACTTGTGTTCATCCTTTTTCTCGAATTTAGGGTCTACAATCGACGTTAGCAGACGTGTTGTCATCACCCCCTCTGCATCAGGAAATCGCTTGCCCAACCGTGCCAGCGCAGTGGCAGCAGCGGTACGCACCTCATCATCAATGTCCAGCAGAGCATTGTAGAGTGCATCCACCATCAGCTCCTCTGGTTCCACAAGCTCACCTATCAGCCGTGCGGCATCACGACGTAGTTGATAGCTATCGTCCTTAACCAGAACATCTGGCAGCAATTGAATAAATTTGGTATCCGTCTCTCCTAGTTGGATAAGCGTTATTGTCACTGCATAAAAATAGAATGTATGAGCTATTTCTTTTCTACGCGCGTCGCGCAGGGCGACAATGACCTCTGGGCTGGCCTCTCCGAGTGTGACGAGACTGGCGACTGCAAGTTCGCGCACGGAAATATAGGCATCTTTGAGGGCGGCAATGAGGGCGACAATGACCTCAGGGCTGGCCTCTCCGAGTGTGACGAGATTGGCGGCTGCAAGTTCACGCACGTACCTTGAGTCATCCTTGAGGGCGGCAATGAGGGTGACAATCACCTCAGGGCTTGCTTCTCCGAGTGTGACGAGACTGGCGGCTGCAAGTTCGCGCACGTACCTTGAGTCATCCTTGAGGGTGGCAATGAGGGCGACAATCACCTCGGGGCTGGCCTCTCCGAGTGTGACGAGACTGGCGGCTGCAAGTTCGCGCACGGAAATATAGTCATCCTTGAGGGCGGCAATGAGGGCGACAATGACCTCAGGGCTGGCCTCTCCGAGTGTGACGAGACTGGTGGCTGCAATCTCACGCACGGAAAGAGAGTCATCCTTGAGGGCAGCAATGAGGGCGGCAATCACCTCAGGGCTGGCCTCTCCGAGTGCGACGAGACTGGCGGCTGCAAGTTCACGCACGTACCTTGAACCATCCTTGAGGGTGTCAATGAGGGCGGCAATGACCTCAGGGCTGGCCTCTCCGAGTGTGATGAGACTGGCGGCTGCAAGTTCGCGCACGTACCTTGAGTCATCCTTGAGGGTGTCAATGAGGGCGACAATGACCTCTAGGCTGGCCTCTCCGAGTTCTCCTAGACTGGCGGCTGCACGTTCGCGCACGTACCTTGAGTCATCCTTGAGGGCAGCAATGAGGGCGGCAATGACCTCAGGGCTGGCCTCTCCGAGTTCTCCTAGACTGGCGGCTGCACGTTCGCGCGCGGGAATATAGACATCCTTGAGGGCGGTAATGAGGGCGACAATCACCTCTGAGCTGGTCTCTCCGAGTTCCCCTAGACTGGCGGCTGCACGTTCGCGCATGGAACTATAGTCATCCTTGAGGGCGGCAACAAATTTTAGGGCCAATGGCTCGGCAGCGTGGCTTCCGGTTAACGCTGTAAGAAGCATGGATACCCGATTACGGTAGGCTTGAAAACGCATTAGGTCGCTGTGCTGGAGGGTTTCTTCGGCCAAGCGATTTATCAAACGCACAATCGTACGACGATGAGCAGGAATATGGTCGGCTAGGCAGCGCAGGGCAAAGAGATAATCGCGTGCCAGCACATCTTCATGCTCACTGGACGCAAACCCAAGCTCTTTGGCCTCCGCACCACGGGCAAGGACAGCCGTCTCAAAGAGGTCACGCGCTTCTGCTTGATACTCTAGCCCCAAAAAGCCCAGTGCCAGCAATATCGGCTCCTCCCAGCGTGCTACATGAAGATGTTGACGAATCAGTTTTGCGCGAGTACGGCTGCGCGCCACCAAATGCCGCGCCGCATAATACTCTTCAAAGGTTAAATGCATAAAGCCGTAGCGTTTGGGCGCACGCTCAACAAACAATCCCGTATGCTCACGCACGGCCAGCAAAAATGATTTAATCTCCGTCACAACCTTGCTGTTGGGGCGATCTGGGTTCCAGTCAAGGTCTTCACTCTCGGCAAAGGCTTGCCCCAACACTTCATAGACCTCATCCTCGGTGGCAATGCCTGTCGGCTTGTGCTCATGCATCCAATAGGCCAGTTCACCCAACATCGGTGTCAACAGTTCATCGCTCACCAACGCCGACTCGGCCACACCCTGTGCCGTGCGCCATGTCCGTGCCAATGTATCCGCCGCCAGCCGATAGAGTTCAATGCGTTTTTGGGGTAGTTGTGCGCCTGTGCGGTGAATGAGCGCAAGGATACGCAACATCAGCGGGTTGCCCGCCAGCCGTTGGACGCCAGCGTTGGTGCGAATCGCCCCCATAATACCATCAACCTCACGCTGTGCCGTCACCTGCCGTGCTTCGGGCGAAATGTCGGGTGTCTGCGCATCCTCCACTGCCCGACACCAGCGACCGAGAAAGTGCGCCATCTGCGCCTCGTCCATCTCCTCGACCGTGTAATGGGCAAAGGGGTTGCCACCAACGGGGTTGAGCGGTGCGCTGCGATAGCCCGCAATGCGACTGGTGATGATAAAGCGATTGCGCTCACGGCTCTCGCCACGTGTGTGACTGCGTACAAAATGCTCAATTCGATCCACAATCTGACGACGATCATCAGCCCTGACAATCTCATCCAGCCCATCCAGTAGGACCAAACAGCCACCCTGCACCAGTTCATATTTCAGTAGTGCAATCAGCCCAGCCTTGCCGGCTTTGGTACATTCATGGTCATAGACATAGCTTGGCAGAAAATCGCTCAACGGCATCTCTTTCCAGACATTGTTCTCGGCATAGTTGGCTATGCGTATGAGGATGGGGAAGCGGGCGGGAAACTGTGTTTCGGTCTGCTCACTCACCAATGTCACTTCACTGTCATCGTTGCGTTTGGCCTTGGCGTGTTGATGCGCCAGATAGCGCATCAGCGTGGTTTTGCCACTCCCCGGGTCGCCAAGAATGACCAACTGCTCATGCTGGTCCGCTGCCTCTGCCAACGGAATCGGCTTGGTCGAAACCTGCTCCATTTCATTGCGTCTGCGTGTCCGCGTCCAATGTTCAAAGAGGGCGTCACGTCTATCCTCTTGTTCCTCCGCCGACAGATCCTCCTCTACAAACTGTGCCCTCAACTGCGCCTCCAACTCGGCTTCTTCGCGTTCCATCAGCCGACGGTCCACCTTGCTGGGGCTATCCTCTATCTGTGCGCGTAACCCAATGTAAATCTGGTCAAGCTTTAACTGCACCTGCCGTTGTGTCTGCCACGTGCCGCGCGGGTCAAGGTATTCGTGCTGCTCAATCAGCCAGTCGAGATAGTGTTCACGCGCAGCATCCAAGGTCGCCCTGTCAATCGACAATGGCTGTGTATTGGGATCATCCGAAAAAATCTGGATAATTGTGTTGCCAATGGTGAGATTGTTGCTATTGGATATATCGTTTACATGTGTTGTTTGGTTGGTCATTGTTTAGATTGCTGTTGGTTCGGTGAAATCAAGAAGTATGCTACAACGGGTTTGAGATGGGGAACGGATTTTTTCGTCTTCACATGGAAGATGCCCATTAAGTGAACCATCGCAGATACTGAACGTTTTTCGGGCTATCTTCCGACGCTCAGGTAGCCAACCTGAGATACTTTCAAGGCACGACAGAAATCCGTTCCCCATCCCAAATCCGTTGTAGTATCGAATCGTCCACACTATCACACTATCACACTATCACACTATTACACCCGCACACCCCTACTTCTGCCGATAGCGCACATACAACTCACGCGTCAACTCCTGCGAAGTCAGATCAAAGGTCGCGACGGGGCCAGCAGGTCGTCCAGCAGCATCGACAAGCTGAATCTCCCAACGGCCTTCCTGCGGTTCGACGAGGATGACATTCATGTTGGTAAATTTGCTATAGGGACCCGGTGTCTCGCGTGTCTGTTCGGGTAGTCCATCGTCGGAGGTGGCGGAGACATCAAGGTCAAAGCCATCATGTTTGACCGAGAGGCTAAAGCCCTCTAACCCATAGGCATTGGCGTCATAGACATACAAGAAGATGCGCACAACGTTGGGCGCTAGTGATTCTGTGGGGAATTTGAGTTCTGATTCGAGGACAAATGGATAGTTGGGGGTGGGTGTAAATGTTGGCGTCGGTGTAGGCGTAGGCGTTGATGTCTGGGTTGGGCGCGGCGTCATCGTCGGTGGAATAGGTGTCAGGGTTGATGTATTGGTCGGGGCAGGCGTTGGCGTTTCTGTCGGAATGGGTGTATCAGATGGGATAGGAGTCGCGGTTGGGGTGGGAATCAATGTGGCCGGGAGGACCGCTGTCGGTGTGGTGTTTACCAGCACATCTGGCTCTGCGACCTCGTTGTTGACATTGCTGGCGTCAAGAACAACCAACCCTGATTCGGCATTGGCCGTATCCGGCTCGGCATTTCTAACGGTCAAACTAACCTCTGCGTCCCCTCCTCCTTCGATGGGTGTTGGTGTAAAGGTCGGAAACGGGGTCCGCGTTGGTACGCCCCCACCAAGAATGCTACACCCGCTCAGAAAAAGGATGAGCGTTGTGGCAATGAACGGAATTGTGGCTCTTGTAACGTATTGAGGGCAACGATAAATCGCGCAAATGCAGTTTGGGCGGTTGTGATTGAGATGCCTCGTATGACTATCTTTGTATTGAGTAGTGGTATCTGTATCGTTCATTTGTGCAATATTTATAAGTTTTTAGGATAGAAGTCAGACTTTTATCAAAAGTCGGACTTCTACTAGATTAAAAAGTCGATAATGTCCCAGCGTGTCACGATGCCCAATGGCTTTTGATAGCGTTTCCCTGTTTCTGTCAGAATCACGGCCTCTAAAAGTGGGCTTTGATCAAAACGGCTGGCGACCCGATCCACAGCGGCTCGCCTTGATGCAAAGAGAACGTTTTGACGATTCTCTTCCTCTTTCAGAATAGTATCCACAGAAACCTCTTCCATGTCAACTAAGCTCATTTGCGTCTGGAGATGATGCGCCAGCCAGCGGGTGATGCCGTTCTCTGTCAACAGAGCAATAAATTGGTCGCCATCATAGACAGGCAACTGTGAAAAGTCGGTTTTGTCGATAATCCGTAGCACATCGGCCAGTGATCGACGTGGGTGAAGGGTGATGACTTTGCGTGAAAAGCGCGGAATGACACGCTCAAAGAGGCGAGCATGGATTTGCTCGATATCCTGCACCACATCCTCGGTTGGCACAGCCAACTGCTCATGTGCCTTGGTGGTGCTGTGAACAACAAAATTGCGCAGCTTGCTAAAGGTGCGCAATTCCCGTTCATCCTGCCAATATTGATTTTTGCGTGCGTAGCTCTCAATCACCTCTGAGAGCGGCATCCACGTTTCCACATTGATTCGTTCTCGCAACTCCACGTCAATGGCATTATACGCGGCAAGAAACCGCTCAATCCGGTTGCGTTGGTCTGGTGTCAGTTGATCTATGCGGTCGGCCATTAGTTCTGTCCTTTGTGATCATTCACCGATCTACCACAATAAACGGCATGAACAATTGATAAGTTTCATTCGGGTTCTCTAAGACAGGTTCATCCATCAAGGGTAAGGCGGTGGGGCTGATAAATGTATAGATATCGGTCGTTTTGGCAATGCTGGTCTGGTTGCCATCGTCATCCTCGGCCAGCACTGTGACCAAGCAGGCGATCTGCTCACCACCCATGCCCTCGACATAGCGGTAGTAGGTGCAACTATAGGTTTCACCCACTGGAATGGTGCGTGGCATCCGGCAGAGCGTGTTGGTATCTTCGGCCTGCAACACGGTGGTCATGCTGCCTTCTTCCGGTGTCACCTGCACTTCCTGTTGCAGCTTAATCAGCGTGACTGGCTCGTATGGATTTTGGTTGGTCACACGCACATGGCAGGCAATCTCGCTATTGGGTGAGGGAATCTCCTGCACCTGTTCGGGGTCTGGTTGCCAGATGTCAATACGTGGTTTCTGATCTTCCGTCCCCACCAATGTAGCTGTTTTTGGCGTCACCACATTGCCATCATCATCATGCAGCACAATGGTTGTTGTGTAGGGCAAACGAATCGCATCTTTGAGCGGCGAAAAATCTCGGAAAAAGCAGGTAAAACTCTCACCTGCATCCAGCGTACTCAATGCGCTCATGGTAGCGGCTGACCCTGTGGCACAGAATGAGATGTCATCGCCCCAAATGGTCGCACCCTGATAATCGACAATTTGGTCAAGATGGAGTTGTTCCAGCCCCTCATTGGTGATACGTAACTGCATTGTTACATCTTCTAAGGGGATAGCCGCATCCTCTTGGTCGCCAAACACACCATCACCATTGGCGTCTACCAACTGCTCAATGCTGAATTGGGGCTGCAAGTCGGGCGTGGAGATTACAGAGATACGCTTGTCGATGGCAAGTTGACCGATGGCAAAGGGACTGTTATCGGCCTCGGCCACAACTTGGATGGCGTTGTTCAGCACAAGTGCATCATCCGCCAACACGGTTGTTTCAAAGGTACAGGTGAGCGACTCGCCGGGTGACAATGTATCATTCACGCGTGCAGCACAGGATGAATTGGCAATATTCTGCGCCCGCCCGTTGGTTAAATTATCAATCTCGATAAGTTTAACATCAATTGGCCCATAATTTGTAATAACGACTTGAAAGGTAACAGGTAAATTGTATAGGTATGTCTCTGGCGCAAGGGCAATCTCTTCTTTGGTGGCAAAGAAACTATCCTGGTCGGCATCATTGGTGACAAAGACATCGATTTCGGGCAGCACAACAAATTGGGTCGCGTTGCCTGTGGTGTCAAAGACCTCAACCGCTGGCTCGGTCACAAAGCCTGCGCCGATGACAACCACGCGCCCATCCTGTAGACAGGTCGCTGTATGACGATCATGGGGCGCACGTAGTGGCCCGGTTGTCGCCCAACGATTGGCCCCAATATCAAAAATTTCTGCGCTGCTGGTTGTGCCTACGTTGCCAACAACCATCACATGACCATTGGGCAGGAGTGTGGCTGTGTGCAGATAGCGGGCAGCATTCATGGGCATAAGCTGACGCCACGCACCCTGTGTACCCACTGTAGGGTCATAGACTTCAACGGAGCGGAGGTTGATGCCACGATTTTGCCCACCGATGATCAACACACGGCCATCGGGGAGCAGTGTAGCTGTATGAAACTGGCGCGCATCCTGCATAGGGTCAATGGTGGTCCAGCGGTCTTCCTGCGGGTCATAGATTTCGGCAGTGGCGAGTCCCAGTCCACTGGCGTCACGCCCACCCGTCACCAGGATACGGCCATCATGCAGCAAGGTAGCGGTGTGGCGGTCACGCACAGAGTTCATCGGTGTTGCCTCCACCCATACTCCCAGCTCACCCGCATCCTGAGATCCCGCCCTGTGTGTGCGTGTCACGAGTTGGGACGTATCATAATACTCAACATGCCCCAGTCTCCCCCCCAGGCCAAATCCACCTGCAACCAGCAGGCGTCCATCCTGCAAAAGCGTTGCCGTGTGCCGATAACGAGGTTTGTTGAGCGCGGGCAACAGGGTCCATTTCCCAAAGGCATTTGTGCTATTATCACTGTCTATATCGCTGCCGGTATCACTGCCTATATCACTGTGATAATATTCGACTTGGCTCACGGGGCTGCTATCCTCATCAATGCCACCGACAACAATGACAGGGCTTGTGGTTGCATCTAGCCCATCTGGTGGCTCGATTAAGGTTGCCGTGTGTAGATAGCGAGCTTGGTGCATATCAGGACCGGGTTGCCAATGTCCCACAACACCACTACTGACATCAAACAACTCCGTGCTGCGTAGAGCATCATTCAATCCACCGGCAACAAGAAGACGACCATTGGACAGGAGCGTGGCAGTATGCAGAAAACGTGGTTTGTCAACGGGGGCAAGCAACGACCATTTGCCCACGGGCGGTGTACTGCGGGGTGCATATTCCTCAACCGTCGCCAGCGTATTCCCCACACCGTCATCGAATCCACCGACGATTAGCACACGACCATCCACCAGATAGGTGGCCGTATGGTTGTAGCGAGCGGCATTCAAGGTCGCGACCGTAGACCAGTAGCCAAGATCACCAATCGTGGGGTCATAGAGCAACACTTCGGCCAATACGCCACCCGCACCGAGTCCGCCGACCAACAACAGACGGCCATCACTCAAGAGCGTTGCCGTATGTCCTGTGCGCGCACCGCGTAGGGGGGCGACATAATGCCACGTATCTAGGTCCATGCCCCTCATGCGACTCATTCTACTCTCAACCGTTTTTTCTAGGCTATCAGAGAAAATTTCCTGGTCTACATTCTGGTCTATATTCTGCGTGGCTTGACCAAGGACCGCTGTCACCTGCGCAATATCAATGATTTCGGTGGTGGAGCGCAATGATGCATCGAGGTCTGCGCCATTACCACGTCCACCTGTGACCATAATGCGACCATCGTTAAGCAATGTCATGGTATGATCATAGCGTGCTTGTTGCAGGGGAATGGTGTCAATCCATGCGTTGGCTGTGACATCATAAAGGGCGACACTATCGAGGGCTTCAAACAGACTTGCCTGTCCGCCTGTCACAAGGATAAGGTCTCGGCCCCCCTCTTGTGTCAAGCGCAATGTTCTGTGGTTAAAACGGCCAACGGTCATGGGGGCAATTTGCTGCCAACGGTTGGTGGCTGGGTTGTAAATTTCTGCGCTGTCGCCACCGCCAAACCCACCCGACTCACTGGCACCAACCCCACCGATAACCAACACGCGACCATCACTGAGCAAGGTTGCGGTATGGTCACTGCGGGCAATCTGAAGCGAGGCGACCGTGTGCCATTTATCTGCATCGGGGTCGTATCGTTCCACCGATTGAAGCCGCGCACCATTCCCTAAGCCGCCCACCACCAAGACCTGCCCATCGTCCAGCAATGTTGCTGTATGTCCTTGGCGCGCCGTTGTGAGGGGGGAGCCTGTAGACCATTGTGACTGTACATCGGGATTGGGGTCAAAGAGTTCGACACTGCTCAGGATAATGCCCATCCCCGCCCCACCAACAACCAGCAGACGACCATCTTGTAGACGGGTTGTGGTGTGTTCATGGCGGGTGGATTGCAGTGGGTCCACTGTGACCCATTGTCGATAGGCCAAATCGGTTGCCGCAGGGCCATTCATCGTGTTGGTGCCGGGCGCAGGGTCAACCGCCGCGTCCTGCGTGGTCCCTGTAATCCAATCCGCCTGCGTGATTTTGTTGGTTGGGTATATCGACTGCTGCATCTCTGTGCTTGCGATGAGTGTTTTGGGGATGGCGCAAAACACAAGGACCAGCAGAAATAATAGGGATAGAGAGTCGCTATGGTTTTTCTGTCTGTCTATAGATTGTTGTAAATATCGTTTAGAGCAAACAGCATTTGATAAAGTCATTCATCGCCCTCAAAGTAATAAAAATGTAAGCAGAGACATACAGTCTTCCAGGAAGGGGTGATCGATATGAGGCATACGCAAGTATTTCGTTACCCCTTCCTGGCAGTGTTCATCTCGAACATTTTCTGAATGAACAAAATTTTGTTAAATCAACCAAAATAGCCCTACAATAATG
>JBCCFC010000447.1:0-9598 GCA_039029935.1 Chloroflexota bacterium | reverse complement strand
GTTGACAGTTGATAGTTGACAGCTTACTGCTATCTCCCTATCTCCCTGTCATCTCACATCAAACTGTTGCTGAACCTCTCGTTGATTTAGATAGAAGACCATGACAATATTGCTCAACATCACCAAATATTGCGGCTGTCCATCCCAATAGGCCAACAGCCCTATCACCATGCTGACACCGACCTGTAGCATCGTCAGTACCCACGCCCATCGTCGTAATCGCCATAAGCCAATGGCGGTCGCGATACCCACGATGGTTGAGAGGTAGTCTGTATTGACCGCAAGCATGGTGGTCGTCTCTAATGTCGGCAACAAATTGAGATAGGAACTGCCCCTGAAAAACAATAACTCAGTAATCAGTAGAAAGAGTTTCCAGAGATGCAGTATGGCAATGATGGTCACGCCAAAGGGACGTTGACGTGGTTTGCGCAAATAGGTAGGTTCATGTTGGGTTGTCGATGTGTTTTGATGTGTCTTCGAACTCGTATTAGACATTCACTTCGCTCCTTGGGGCAATTTTAACGCAAAGGACTAGATTCGGCGAAATTGTCTGCTCCGCAGTGATACTATATTCGTTGCATAAATAAAAGAGTCAGTGATGGACTATCTAACTAGATAGTCCATCACTGACTCTTTTATCGTTAATATGACTCTGTGGAAAACGCACGAATGCTGAGATTTATGTTTATCTTCCTCTCGGAAACCTCTGCGTTCTCTGCGCTCTCTGCGGTTATCACTGCTTACTGATTCGCAGCCGCAATCGCATTCGCAACCCACTCATCGACCAGTTCACGATTGGCTTCAATCCACTCTTCGGCGTGACGTTCGATGTCGTCATCGCTGTCCTCGCCATCGTACATCTTGGCGTTTTGGATGAAGATATCAGCCAGTTCAAACTGTGCTTGCTCAAAGAGTGACTTGGCGGCTGGATTGGCTTCCAAGAACTCAACATTGGCAACAACCTGAATATCGTTTGGCGGCCAGCCCAGGTCACATGGATCGTCAACGCAGCCGACAACACCTGACATTGTACCGTCAGAGTCATCAAACTCTTGGTCATCGCGTGAGGTGTAGTATGGTGTTTCAATCCAGACGACATCCTCGCCAGGAATCATCAGACCGACAGTCCAGTTGGGTGTCCATGTGTAGAACAGGACAGATTCGCCACGCTGAATGCTCGCATAGGTGTCAGCGATGAGTGCTGAGTATGAACCCTGTACATGAGTCACAGTGTCGAGTAGTCCATATTCTTCCAGATGGTGATTGATGACCAGCTCACAGCCCCAACCTGGGTCACAGCCCATGAGGTCAGCCTTGCCATCGCCATCGTTGTCAAACAATGCGGCCTTTTCAGGATCAGCCAAATCACCCAAATTGGTGATGCCATTGGCCTCGGCTGTGGCTTTGTCCATCAGATAGCCCTGTAGACCACCACCAGCGGCCTGCATACCAATGGGTACGGCCTTGCCTGCAACCTTTTCATCTTCAATAAAGGTGTTGTGCAGTGGGAACCAACCACTGGCCCAGAAATCGACATCGCCACGAGCGGCGGACAGGAAGAAGGCTGGGTTGTCCAACGTTTGTGGTTCCTCGACTTCATAGCCCAACTCTTCCAATAGCTTGCTAAAGAGAGCCGCTTGGAACCACTCTGTGTCCCAGGTTGGGCGCCCCTGTGTGACCGTGACACCCTCGCCGGGCAGAGCCATCTCTTCACCAGCAGCGTCTTCGGCGGGTGCATCCGCCGCATCGCCTGCTGGTGCTGCTGGTGCAACACATGCTGCCGCAGATAATGCAAAGACTAGAATTGCGATAAGCAAAAATAGACGTTTCATATAAATGTTTTCCTCGATTTTATATATATTGTGATAGACACGAAATTGTATCTATATAGATACCTTTGTCGGTGTATCGGTATTCGGTGTGTCTGTATTTGGTGTATCGGTATGTCGGTATGTCGGTATTCGGTGTGTCTGTATTCGGTAACTGACCTACTCTGTCTGCTCCTGACCAGACGATTGTGAGATGCGGTCGAGGACAATCGCTAAAATAAGGACCGCGATGCCTGACGCCAGTGCCCGACCCACATCCAGACGACCCACTGAACGCAGAATTTCTTGGCCTAGACCTCCGCCTGCGATGAGCGAGATGATGACGACCATTGAGAGAGCCAGCATGACAGTTTGATTTAGTCCTGCCATGATGGTACGCATCGCCAACGGAATTTGTACTTCAAAGAGCAGTTGGCGGTCGCTGGAACCAAATGAACGACCTGCCTCAACCACCTCTGTGGAGACTTGGCGGATACCCAGATTGGTCAGACGAATCATTGGTGGAATGGCAAAAATGATGGTGGCGATGGTGCCAGGGACACTGCCAATGCCCAGCAACATGACAATGGGGACCAGATAGACAAAGGGATGGATCGTTTGCATCCCATCCATGACAATGCGGCTGATGGCATCCACACGGTCATTGCGCGCTGCCCAGATGCCGATAGGCACACCCAGCAAAACACAGATCGACAGGGCTGTGAGAATAATGGCAAGCGTTTCCATCGTCAACTCCCAATAGCCCAAAAATCCATTGAGAATCAACCCAACTGCACCCACGAGACCGATCTTCCAGCCCGCAGTGCGCCATCCAATCCAAAAGACGATGATGACGACAATCGGCCAAGGGAGCCAGTCTAGTCCGTCTTTAAAGTTTGACAACACAAAGTCAATCGGGGCCAACAATAACATGTCTAAAAGCCAAGAGGCGTTGATAACCAGCCAATCGACGGCGACATCGGTTGCGTCTTGCAGCCACTCTCCAAGCGGGAGGGCCGCAAAAATGCCTAAACTCCATTCGCGAAACTGTTCGATAAATTCTAAAAATGCATTCATTCCCCTGCCCCCTGTAACTCTCTAAACGCAAGCCCTGTTAGCACATCTTGGGCTGAAACAATGCCTGCCAGTGTCCCGTCATTGTTCATAATAGCGACCGGGTGTCCTGATTTCACCATTGCATAGAGGTCAACCAGTGGTGTATGTCGTTTGGCCGTCGCACGACCTGCGCTCATGGCCGTCTCTGTTTCCGCTGCCGTCAGCGTATCTGCGGCCTGCATAACAAACTGCGCCGTGAGAACACGTCCCAAATCCACATCCTGTGTAAAGTCCGCCACATATTTATCGGCAGGCTGGGTGACAATCTCGATGGGTGTGCCAATCTGGACCACAGCACCATCACGCATGACGGCAATACGGCTGCCCACACGCAACGCTTCGTTGAGATCATGCGTGATAAACAAGATTGTCTTTTTGAGCGTTTCCTGCAAGCCGAGCAACTCTTCCTGCATTTGCCCACGAATCAAAGGGTCCAGCGCGCTAAACGCCTCATCCATCAATAGGATGTCCGTATCTGCCGCCAGCGCACGCGCCAACCCCACACGCTGTTGCATCCCACCACTGAGGTTATGCGGATAATAATCACCCCATTCCCCCAGCCCAACCATCCGGAGTGATTCCAATGCTTTGGCGTGGCGGTCTGCCTCCCTCATGCCACGCACCTTCAATCCATAGCTGGCATTTTCAAGCACAGTCTTGTGCGGGAATAGGCCAAAATGCTGAAAGACCATCGACATCTTAGTGCGGCGTAGTTCACGTAACTGCTCATCGCTGGCCGCAGCCACATCCTCATCATCGACATAAATATGGCCGGTGGTCGGGTCGATCAGGCGATTGACGGTGCGGATGAGCGTTGATTTGCCCGAACCAGATAGTCCCATGACCACGAAGATTTCCCCTTCGTCAACCGTCAACGAGACATCGGCCAACCCGACCACGTGCCCCGTGCGCTGCAAGATTTCATCTTTGGAAACGCCTGATTGCAGAAGCGAAAGTGGCTCTTGATCTGGTGTGTCGCCAAAAATTTTGGTGACATGTTCAATTCTTATTTTTGTAGGCATAGTATACTTGTGTTTATCATGATGAATGGTTGTAATTCGTAGTACAGTGGACAGGGGATATGATTATACATAGGCATTGATTCATGAAGTTGTTGTGTTGCTGTTTGTCTGTTGGAATGGCATCAGTCGTCATTGACCAAAGCCCCTTTCATTGATTGTAAAATAAACCTGTTTGCAGGACTATACCATAGACGCACGGTTTTGTAAAAGTGTGTCATAGGTGAATGGATGCACAACTACAGTTATTTGGTCCAAACCTGCTCCCATAATCGCTCTCCACCAACAGCATCTGTATAAGATCGTACCTGCTGCTCCAGATCATCGCGATCCACAAAAAACGTACTCAGTTGTGATTGAAAGGCGTAAATAGCGTCAATCTTCGTCTGTAAATGCGCCTCATTCAGCGCAATCTTCTGGCATTGCCACGCCGTGCTGCCTGCTGGAATCAGGTTTTCTAGCTGTCCCGGCTCCTGTGCATAGGGGTAATCTTCGTAATAGAGCAGGTTTGCGCCAAAACATTGTTCTGCGGCTTGACGTGTGAGCAAATGATCGACATGATGACCCAATGTCAACGGGGCGATCATGCGACCACAGCGCGGTAACGACTGGATTTGCTGTACAAGCGTCTCACCCCGATTCAACTCAATCGGATGAATATCGCCAAAAATATCGTCATCTGAAACATAAAAAGGGTCATGCGTATCGGGATGATAGCGGTAGATGCAATCTGGCACATCCCAATGCAGCGCGTCTGCCCCCAAAATGGCACATGCTGCCAAGTCCTCTGCGCGTCGCCCTGCCGCCGCATCGGTCAGCAGTTCCCACCGTTCTTGCAGGCTCTGCGCATAGGCCGATACCTGCGCTGAGGGTGGGTCGCCCGCCATGATGGTGACGATCAGCACACGTTTACCAGCGGTGGCCTGCTGGACGATTTGCCCGCCACAGGACAGGGCCACATCATCAAGATGTGGTGAAAGATAAATTGTGTCATAAAAGGTTTGCATATCCAGTAACTCCCCCTAAAACTCTCTTTGCCAGTCTTACGAACTATATAGCCACCATTACACCATCGGTTGCAATTCGGATGGTATGATAGTACCATGAGTGCAGGTCAAATCAATAAAGGCCAAATCAATAAAGGTCAAGTCAATCACGGCCAGCTCAGCAGACACCACAAATAAAATCAACAACACACAGGATTATACAAACAATCACACGCAAACAATCATAAGCTATCAAAAGGATATGAGTCAAAATGCAACAGGAAACCGTTGAAAGCATATATTCATCATCAACTATGCCCGCAAAGTTACCCGATGTTGAGCAAACGAACCCCATCAAACGGGTTGCCATGCTCAGTGTGCATACCTGTCCTGTGGCGTCCTTGGGTGGACATAAAACGGGTGGGATGAATGTCTATGTCCGTGAGTTGAGTCGTGAGTTGGGACGGCAAGGGATGCAGGTCGACATTTTTACACGGATGCAAAAAGGGTGCGAACCGCCAATCAATCATGAAGTGGGGTATGGTGGGCGTGTTGTGCATATTCCTGCTGGCCCCCAAGAGATTAAACCCGTTGCCAACGTCATTCACCACCTCGACGAATTCACCGACGGTGTTCTTGAGTTTACGCACAAAGAAGGCATTGCCTATGACGTGATTCACAGTCACTATTGGCTCTCTGGGTTGGTGGCGCAGAAACTGCAAAAAGCATGGCACAAACCCAAAGCAGAGAATGCTGGATTTGATCTTGGAGTGAAAAAGCTACCCATTATTCAGATGTTTCATACCCTTGGACATATCAAGAACCAGATTGCGACCGATGACAGCCAGCGTTCGCCACAGGCACGTGTAGAGGGTGAAGAGCAAGTGGTTGAACTGGCAGATACACTAATTGCCGCGACGCCCGCCGAAAAAACACAGTTGATGGACTATTACAACGCTGACCCAGAGAAGATTCAGATTATCTCGCCCGGCGTGAACCTAGACCGTTTTCACCGTATTGACAAAGCCGAGGCGCGCCGATGTCTCAATCTCCCCCCTCATAAAAAGCTCATCCTCTTGGTGGGGCGCATCGAGCCACTCAAAGGCATTGACACGTTGATTGACGCCAGTGCCATCCTCAAAAATCAGCACAAGCAAGAGTATCGACTGGCAGATGATTTTAACACCTTGATTATCGGCGGCGACCCTTGGGCAACCAACCGCGACCCAGAGATGGTGCGTCTGCAAGAACTCAGTTGCCAGCATGAACTCTGTCACACCGTCCATTTTCTGGGCGCAAAAGACCAAGATGAACTACCCTACTATTATGCAGCCGCTGACGTGGTAGTGATGCCCTCGCACTATGAAAGTTTTGGCATGGTGGCGTTGGAAGCAATGGCAATGGGCACACCCGTCATTGCCTCCAATGTTGGCGGGCTGTCCTATCTCGTGCGTGATGGCTACAACGGCCTACACATTTCTGCACGAGATGCCGAAGCACTGGCCGACCGCATCCACCGCATCCTCAGTGACGAGGTTTATGCACAGCGACTTGGTGCGCAGGCACGTTGTCATGCGCAGGAATTTGGGTGGGAGCGTATTGCGAATCAGATTCAGCGGGTGTATCGGTAATGACGTTTGGCTGTTGCGTTAAGCTCCAAAAATGGGTCGGTGGGAATGTGCCACGATGTCATATTGACTAAAAATGGACTGTGGAAAATCTTTGAGATTGCGCGTCGAAATGACATCGGCCTTGCAATGGATTGCTACAGCGACTCTATGGCGCGCACTTGGCTTTGAGACCAATACGCACATAATTTTGATGGTCAAAACTGTAGCACTACATCTATAGATGTAGTGCCTGCCTATGCCACTCTACAACCTCAAAATCAACCCTATCTACATCTATGGTTGGATATACGCCATTGCTTTTTGTGGTATCCTTCATTCAAGCAAAACGTGACACGGGCATTCTGTCAATAGCCTGTATACGGACAGGATGCCCGTGTTACGTGAACAAGGTGCAGCGTATTTGAACTTACTTTCGTAGAGCGTTTTTGGGAGGAATAATTACATGAGTTACTTTTACCTATTTTTGAGTCCAGGTGGAAACTACGTTTTCCTTGGATAGTCAGCATACACCTGTATGTCATTGATTTATCTTGGGTGACTGGAGTGATGTAGGATAGTGATGTAGGATAGTGATGACCTGTTTGTGATATGTACACAAGGAGTCTCTATGTCAATCATATCGAATGGAATACCTGTGTCAAACAGTGCCATTGAACTGACACAACTGAGTAAAGTCTATACCAAACGCGGCAGCGACCCCCTGCAAGCGGTGGATGGGGTCAACCTCACGGTTCCACAGGGGCAAGTCATTGGCTTCTTAGGGCCAAATGGGGCAGGTAAAACAACCACCATCAAGATGATGTGTGGGTTGGTGCAACCGACGACGGGACAGGTCCGACTTAATGGCTGTGACATCCATCAACAACGGGGTGCGGCCATGCGACAGATTGGTGCTGTGCTGGAAGGGACGCGTAACATTTACTGGCGGCTGACGGCATGGCAGAACCTAATGTACTTTGGGCGCTTGAAAGGCTTTGGTGGGCGTCCTCTTCGTCAACGAGCCGAGTCATTGCTACGTGAGTTGGATCTCTGGGAGCGCCGCAAGGATGAAGTCAAAGATTTTTCTCGTGGGATGCAGCAAAAGGTTGCCATCGCCTGCGCATTGATTGCCGACCCGCCGATTGTGCTACTGGATGAGCCGACATTGGGTTTGGATGTCCACGCTGCCCTGACTGTTAAGCAATGGGTCAAAGAATTGGCACGGACACAGGGCAAGACAATTGTCCTGACGACACATCAACTGGATATGGCCGAGGAGCTTTGTGAGCGTGTGGTGATTATGCGTCAGGGCAAGATGGTGGTCGATGAGCCAAAGGCCAAGCTGCTTAATCTCTTCCAGCAGGAGTATTATGAACTGCGTGTTGACATGGCATTGACCCAAGCGCAACCCCTCCTGAGCGACTTGCCCATGACCAACCCGATATTCACAGAAGACGAGAACCGGACCTTGCTCACAGGCACATTGGCCGATGATGCAACCATCTATCAGGTGCTTGCCCTGCTCGAAGAGAAAGCCATCCCGCTGCTCTCGGTCGAACGTGCCCAACCGAATCTTGAAGAAGTGTTTGTCAAGCTGACACAATCTCAAAAGGAGGACAACTCATGACCATAAGTACATCAAACGCAGCCGTGCTACAAGAAGAACGAACCTTGTCTCTGCCCACACAACCTCTATCGATCTTCTCCCGTTGGCAGAATCTAGGTATCATTGTGGGCAACGAGGTCTACAAAGGGCTGTTGATTCAGTGGAGCTACAAGTTTAACTTGCTCATGGAATCCATCATGTTGAGCTTTATGTTTGTGGGTATTACCTTCTTTGTGGGCAATGGCGAACTCCAGCCTGAACGACTGCCCCCCTCACTGCTCGGCTTTTTGGTGACGTTTTATGCAATGGTCGCCATCTCGAACATGGCCTATAACCTGCGTGAGGAGACACAGCAAGGGACACTTGAACAATGGTATATGAGTCCAGCCCACTCTAGCATTGTCCAGCTAGGACGCACCATCTCCACCTTTATTGTGACCTCGTTGACGATCATCCCCGTCGGTCTACCACTCATGTGGGTCTTCGACATCCGTTTTGCCTGGCGATGGGAAGCACTGCCTGTCTTCGTCATCCTTTTGCTGGGTGTCTATGGATTTGGCTTTGTGGTCGGTGGCGCAACGCTCGTCTTCAAGAATATCGGTCCATTGGCAAATATGATACAGAATTTTCTCCTCTTTCTGAACGGCGCATTTCTGCCTGTGACACAATTCCCCGAATGGCTCAAGACGCTTGCGCTGACCCTGCCCACAACCCAAGGCATCATCGCATTGCGACGCATTGTGCTGGACAACGAGCCGATTGCTGCGCTTGTGAACGACGGTAGCCTGATGTGGTTGACCATCCATTCAATGATCTATCTATTTGCAGGATTGCTTGTGTTTATGCTGGCAGAGCGATTTGCCAAGAAACGAGGGTTGCTGGGACAATATTAATGATAAAAAACAAGCGCAGACAAACACAGACAGCACCTCAACCGTCCGCGTTCATCCGCACTCGTCTGTGCCCTACGTCAACCTCGCTCTAGCAGTCTGTCGGAGAACCCCCAACGTTTAGGGTCAACGGGACTTAGCTTGAGCACGTCATCTGCATCGCACTCAGGTAGTTGGCCACGTACGATGAATATGATGTAGCCTGAAAACCAGATGACTTAGACGAAGATGAAGGCATGAGTTTAAGGTCAACGGGACTTAACTTGAGCACGTCATCTGCATCGCACTGAGGTAGTTGGCCACGTACGATGAATATACTGTAGCCTGAAAACCAATGACTTAGACGATGATGAAGGCATGACTTTAGGGTCAACGGGACTTAGCTTGAGCAAGTCATCTGCATTGCACTGAGGTAGTTGGCCACGTACGATGAATATGCTGTAGCCTGAAAACCAGATGACTTAGACGATGATGAAGGCATGAGTTTAGGGTCAGCGGGACTTAGCTTGAGCACGTCACCTGCATCGCAGTGAGATAGTTGACCACGTACGATGAATATGCTG
>JBCCFC010000446.1:0-9619 GCA_039029935.1 Chloroflexota bacterium | reverse complement strand
GTCACAAAACTGCTGGTGCTATCATCCCAAAACAACGTCACATTTGATTATGACGCTAAAGATTACAGATTGTGAATGAGTATTCTTGTGGACCAAACAAACTTGACAATACAACTGCTGGGCGTCCCCCAAATTTGTGTCGGTGGGACGCCACTGCAAGGGTATCCAGCAAAGACCAATGCACTGCTCTACTATCTCGCAGCAACGGGTACACCACATACACGGGAGGCATTGGCACTGTTGCTTTGGCCGGATAGTGATATGGCCGTTGGGCGTCGTCATCTACGCAACCGCTTGGCAGAAATTCGCCCCATGATGGGTGATTATATGGTGATTACACGCAGCACATTGGCATTTGCGCCTCATGCCGTAAAAATGGTTGACGCATATCAGTTATCTATTTGTGATATACCAGTTGGCGATATATATGATGATTTGTATGATGTACAGGTGGATTCACAAAAGATAAGTGTTGAACAAATCAACCATTATCGTTATCTTATTGACCTCTATCGTGGCGATTTTCTGACTGGATTTTCGCTCCCCCGTGTCCCCCTATTTAACGATTGGGTGGAAAAGGAACGTGAAGATCGGCGAGGACAGGCTGTTACTTTGTTATATCATCTCAGCCACGCAGAAATTGAGCACAGTAACAGACTCCAAGCATATGCTTATTTGGATCGTTTGTTAACCTTGGCTCCTTGGCATGAAGGTACGCATCGTCTTAAAATGCGTTTGTTTTATGAAGATGGACACTACGCATCAGCACTGGGGCAGTATGAAACATTGCGCATTATCCTTCGGGACGAGTTGGACGTAGCCCCTAGCCCAGAGACAGAGCAGCTTGTGGCGCAGATTCGAGAAGCGGATGTGTCTAACGGGCCAAGTATGGAACAGAACACTGAGCAGCTTGTGGAACAGATCGCTGCCCAGCCTCATCAAGTACCTGCATCACAACGTCATGAGACCTTTCACACGCAAACACAGCCAACAGTTCAGCCCCTATACTCGCCAACACCCATCACACGCCTATGGGGACAGGAAGCATTGCTGACAAAGACGATGAGCTACCTGTGCAGTGATCAGCATCGCCTAGTCACATTATTGGGCATGGGTGGTGTTGGCAAGACCCATATGGCACTGACCTTGGGCCAACGCTTGTCGTCTGAGCAGTCTAGTCGCTTTCCACATGGGGTGTGTTTTGTGCCATTGAGCGGCATCATGCCAATCACAGAAGAACCGAGTGCAGCTCCCCTCTCTTCAACAGGCGCTAGCCAGATGATTTTGCTCGAAATCGCAACAGCCTTACGTCTGCCGCCAGCGGAACGGGTTGATTTACAGGAAAGCATCATTCGCTATTTAAGTAAGCGTTCCATGTTGTTAATTCTTGATAATTTTGAGCATATCTTGGGTGCCAAATCGCTGGTGCTCACACTATTACGGGTGTTGCCAACCTGCTCTTTCTTAGTGACATCACGTGAGCGTTTGCATCTGCCTAGCGAGACAGTGGTGAGTGTTCCGCCTCTGCCGACGCCCTCCGTGGCCGAAATCGAAGAGCCTTTTTTAAATAGGCTGATGGCTGACAACAGTATAGCTGACACAAATATAGCTGACACAAATATGGCTAACACTGCCCAGACAGATGCCTATGCGAGTCTGCAACTCTTCATTGACCATGCTCGACGGCACTCATCTCAGTTTGCTCTTCAACCAGACGATATAGAGCATATCATCAATATTTGTCATCTCACAGGTGGATTGCCGCTTGCGCTAGAGATGGTTGCAGCATGGAGTGGCCACATTGCACTATCGGATATTGTGTCATATTTGCGTCAAGATCACACATTATTAGTCAAGCACACTGTGACTGACTTTCCCCATCATCATACCATGGACCTGTTGATGGAGCATTCGTGGAAACTATTATCCGATGATGAACAGAAACACCTGACACAGGTCGCCTATTTTGCATCGTCGTTTGACTACAAGACAGCGAATGCGATTGTAGGTAGCACCTTGCCGATGCTTAAGCGGCTCACCGATACATCATTGCTCCAAGTGAAGACGGTTGGGCGGTATGAATTACATCCCCTCACGCGGGCGTTTCTTCAAAACAAATGGAACGCATCGTATGATGATGACGCGCCAGAGACGGTTGCATTGTGGCAGCGATATTGTACCTATTACTTGGCACTTGTGGTTGAGCAATCCGCACGGTTGGATGGCAAAGAGAGTGCGGATGCGTTGGTTCGCCTGCGACAAGAAAATGATCACATTGAGCTGGCTTGGCACCAGACTCTACACCACCGCTGGCTATCGCTTATTGCGCAGACATTTGATGCCTTGGTCCTCTTTTACAAACGCAATGGCGCGTATCAAGAGGTCTTTGCCTGTTGTACAACCTTACAGAATTATCTATCAGATATACCGCTTGCGTCAGAAAATTATCAGTCAATCTGTCTCCGGCTACATGTGGGCGTTGTGCAGCTTGAAACCCATCAATACTTGTCTCAACATACGGAAGGCTTATCTATTGGTCAGACATTGAAGCAGACACTAGATCAGACACAGAAATTTCTCCTTGAGCAAGCCAATGTGCCAGAGCAAGCCAATGTGCCAGAGCAAGCAGTGGTCGATTTAGTCACGCGGTATCACCTGAGCATGGCCTATCTCTCGCTAATGGCGGGTGTCATCAAGGACACAAGGGAACACTGGGATGCAGCGAAACAGCATCTTTCACCAGAAACACCGGATTGGCTTCGAGGTCGTTATGAAATGATGTTGACTTTCTACACATCTTTTTACGATAGCAATATCGATTTAGGGCTTCAACATGGCGAACAGGCCCTCACCTATTATCGGCAAAGCGGCGATTTATGGGGGGAGGCTGATACGCTGTATGAGTTAGGGACAATGCTGGCCTCCTATCGACGTGGTAGTGAGATGACAACGACCTATTTGTTGGAATCTTTACGCATTCGTCAGCAATTGCAACACCGGGTGGGTGAGGCAGAGGCGCTGGATGTTCTGGGGAAAATGTATCACAGCACAAATTATCTACAACGGATTACCTATTTACAGGCATCGCTGGCGATCCATCAAGACTTGGGGCACGATTACCGTGCGCACTACACCTTGGTCACATTGGCCTCTGAATACATGGCCTTGGGGCAATATGCACAGGTGCAGCAATGGCTTGATCCCCTGCGCACACAAGACAGCGTGTTGGGGGATCCAAATTTGACCTATATGGTTTTGGGCGGGTTGTGCCTGGTGGCCTCGTTGACCAATTCACCCGATGGCGCGGTAGATGATGCACGCCAGCTAGCCCAGCAAATGTTTGCACTGCATCCAGAGGTCCCCCGATATCAACATACACTCGGCTATATGGCGATGGGGTATGCCTGTCTATCAAGTGATGCCTTGGATGATGCCAAAGAAGCCTTTCAGATGGCACTTAAGCGCACACAACGTCAGCAAGACCCCATGCTGGGAATCTCGCCACGAACGGGATTGGCGGCTGTTGCGCATCGCCAAGCAGAGTTGAAATCAGTGCAGGCAGGAGCAAGCGAAAAAGAGCAAGCATTGCAGCAGGCGTTAGCAGCGGTGGAGTGGCTCTATCTATATTTGGATACGGATATTCACGATCAATATCGCCGCGAGTATTTCTGGCGTCATTGGGTATGCTATCAAGTCCTGCGTGATGTTGGCGATGCGCGTGCGGATAAAGTGTTGGTACAGAGCTATACCAAGATTCTACAGTGGGCCGAGGAATTGGCGGATGAGGCGTTACGTGCATCGTTTTTAGAGAATGTGGCTGCGAATCGGGCGATTTTGGCGGAAATGAGTAGGGTAAAGGGTGAAGCGTGAATTAGACCTTATGCAATGGTAGGGGCTTGATAGTTCAACCCCCTACCATTTCTTTGTCAAATAAGTTTTGATAACATTCGTAGATTCGGTTCCTAACCGGACAATCATAGGCAATCTTGTCATTTTCAGGAGAAAAATGGGGGATTAACAGACCGTCACGCTAGTACTCGCTGGCTCAAGTCTATGTGCATTTCTCAATGAACGCCATTCGGACTATCGTCCGACCCTCAGGCAGGATGCCTAAGGTACTATCATTGCACACGCACTTACGCTTGTCTGTACTCGTAGCGTACCCGACGAATCTGGCTTTTTATTTTTCTATCAATCAAGCAATTATCTAATGGACTCGTTTGCGCAATCCATCAATACGCACCAACTCAAAACGTGTCGAGTGGAGGATGGTGAGCAGATCGTCTTGACGCCGTGACAGGTCATCAAAGCGACGCGGTTCGCCGGACACAGGGTCATTAATTGTGCCGCCTGTGAGGAAGTTGGAAAGGGCAGCCTCGACCAAGTTGGGGCGCACCTTCACATGCGTGAAATCCGTGTCGGTTTCGCTGGAGTGACAACCATTACAGGTCATCACTGCAAATTGATGACGGGCATCATTGTTGTTGATGCCGGGTGCGTTCCAGATGGTATCACCGATTGCGGGTGTTCTGGCACCTAGGTCACTATCCGGCACGATATGACGGGGTGATGGTAATCCACTAAAGGGATTGACATGGAGCAGGTCCGACTCATTGTTGTTAAGGAACTGCGTCAATGCAATCGTATTGTTCATCGACTGATCTGGCGTCTGCTTCACGCTTGTCAATACCAAGCGGTTGACGTTTCGTCCTGGCACAGTGCTGTTTTCATCCAACACAAACTCACGCAGTTCCCAAGGGCTGCTCAAAAATTCATTGGTGCGTATCTGATTGATGGCACTGCCGTTGGGTGCATCGCGCATGGCATTGCGGTCGGTGATCTGCGTTGAGAGTTCTTCTAACGCCTCATTATAGTCATCGCCAAAACTGAGGTCACCCAGCGCATGAATCTGTTCGGCCCACATGAACACATCCGTCGTGTTTTGCGCAGGCATCTTATATTCAAAGATAATGGTAAAGTCCTCGGCCTCATCGCCACAGGGGTCTTCGGGGTCTAGGACACCCCAAACAAAACGGAACTCACCCGCGTGGCCTTCGGTCGGTGATGGGTGATTGCGCAAGTCGATGCGTGTGACAATCGCCAGCAAACGGAGGGGGGCGGCATCCAAATCGAGCCGACCATTCTGTCGCTCCCATGTGTCTACAATAAAACTGTTGACATTAAAGCGCGGGGTAGCACGATTGCCATTGTCCAGCGTCTGCGTCTCTTCCCACGTCAGCCACCAATCTTCAACAAAGTCAGCGGCGACTGCTTCGCGATTTGTCCCCGCCATCGCCATCATCAACGATTTAAAGGCCCAAACACCATCAGGGTTGCCTGTCTCGCCACACAGATCAAACGTGCGCTCTGGGTCTTCCACCACGCTCAAATCGCGAATCATCAACTCTTTCTCGATAGAGACTGTCTCACCCGTATTCTCCGCACGAGCGCGTGGTGTATCACCCAGTTGCAGCAGGTCCATCTCCTCTTCTGTCAGCGTGACACGGGCACTATACACACCATCACCAGCAACCTCATCACCACCACAACCGTCATCACGCATCACGGTTGGCTCACCATCATCCGTAATCCAAATCTCAAAGGTTGGCCCCGGTAGCTCAATCCCTTCCTCAAATGTAAGGCGGAATAGTGCATTGGTTGCGCTGGAATCGGTGGGTAGGATATCGTCCAGAACCATGCTTGTTTGGCCAATGGGAGGTAAGTCCGCTGCGGTGATAATGCTAATGCCAGAATCGTCTCCAAACGTGCCATCTTCTGGCGAAATCGGCGCGGGTTCATCAGTTAAGACACCCGCTGCGGGGTTGCTATTGAGTAATGTAATCGGCAAATAAACACGATGTTCATCTGGAGATTGTTGACCCGGAACAGATCGAGACTGGGCTGTTTGAAACTGGGCTGTTTGAGACTGGGCACTGGGTGCTCGGTGACTCATGCGCGGTTGCCCTTGTAATTGTGAATCTGCGCTACACGGACTGACGGTTGGACTAGCAGTCGGCTCAGGTGTGACTGTGTTCCCATCATCGCCATCATCCCCGTCGTCCCCATCATTACCATCGCCTCCGTCATCGCCATCATCGCCATCATCATAATCATCATCCTCATCTGGCGGTATACTGGTCATCGTATATGTTGGCGCGACAGTCGGTGTATCTGTGGCTGTTGGTGCATAGGTGGGCGTATGCGTCGGTGGCTCCGTCGGTTCATAGATGGGCGTATGCGTCGGGGTAACAGTCGACGTAGCAGTCGGCGTATTCGTTGGCTCATAGGTTGGTGTATCTGTTGGCGCAGCAGTCGGTGTATCTGTTGGCTCATAGGTTGGCGTATTTGTGGCTACATAGGTCGCCGTTGGTGTAGGAGTTGGTGTATTGGTGGCTGTACTCGTTTCTGTTGGGGCATATGTAGCTGTTGATGTTGGTGAAGGTGTTGCTGTTGGCTCATAGGTCGCTGTCGCGGTAGCAGTTGCCGTCTCGGTGGGCAGATAGGTTGCTGTTGGCGTCGCTGTAGGCGTTGATGTAGGCGTTGATGTTGATACATATGTGGGCGTTGCGGTTGGGCCATAGTCATTATAACACACAATATTGTTGTCTTCATTGGACTCCGCCACATTTTCATCCACATCGGCCCATGCACAGATGGTGGGTGAGGTATTGGCAAAGGTCTGACTGGTTCGTGTCCATGCAAATGTGTCATTCGCTTCTAGCCCGATTCCCGTAAACGTCTGTGTCGTGAACGGTGTTGTCACGTTGGGTGGGACAGAAGCAGGATCAACATACAGATAGATACGAAAACTATCGCTGGCCGCACTTCCTTGATTTTGAACCACGACGATGATATCCGCAGAAATATCGCCATTGGCGTCAGGGCTTAACGTCGTCGGGTTGATGCTAATCTCTGTAATGACTAGATCAACATCGCTGCCCTGTGCTGGACTAAGTGGGTTGACAGCTTGTTGATGACGGCTTAGTTTGGCCGCCTGCGCAGCATCTATGGTCAGGGTTGTTGGGACAAAGGCAAAAATTAATCCACAGCAAATTAAAATACGTAGCATCATCTTGATGCGCAATCTATGTGTATTCGGGCATCCATTCCGATTCATGAGCTCCCCCTCGCTAAATATCAATATTGACTCGTTTGAACATGCTATTTCATGTGCCTAAGATGGTCGATTCCTATGATATCTAATGATCTCATGAATGTTTTTTACGTATCGCAGATAGAAAAATATAAAGTTTTATGGTGAACGCAAGAAAAAGGCAAGGTGTGAAAGAAAAAAATAGCGGAATTGCCTCATGACAGCAATTCCGCCGAAGAAGTCAAATGCTGAGAAGAAAACTACAGCGAAATCGTCACAATGCGATCATGACCGCTGTAGTCTTTGCGCAGGTCAATATAGCGCGCTTGAGGCAGAAGTTGGCGAGCTAACTCTAACACGGCCTGTCCTTGGTCGCTGCCAATCTCCAACAGCAACACACCACCTCGCCTGAGATATTGCGGCGTCTGCATGAGCAGTCGTTCGATCAAGTTTAATCCTCTGGGACCCGCTTCCAAAGCGATTTGCGGCTCATAGTTGCGTACATCAAGCTGTAAATTATCATAATCTTTTTGGTTGATATAGGGTAAATTCGCCACAATAATGTCTACCTTTTCTGGCAGTGCGTTCAATAGGTCGCTGTACAGAATGGTGACTTGGTTGTGGATATCAAGCGATTGTTGGTTCTGGCGGGCGACAGCAAGTGCATCTTCACTCACATCCCCTGCATAAATCTTTAAACCCGCAAGTTCCTCATCCTCGCAATTATTGGCAACAGCAAGTGCAATCGCACCGCTGCCTGTGCCGATATCCGCAATCCGAATATGCTTTCGTTCGAATAGCTCGACTTGATCCAGCACGAGATCAACAAGCAGTTCTGTTTCGGGTCTAGGGATGAGTACGCGGTGATCCACGACAAAATTTAATCCATAAAACTCTTTGTAGCCGATGAGGTAGGCAACAGGTTCATATGCAGCACGACGGACAATCATATCCGTATAGAGGTCGGTTTCGGTTGATGATAGTTTATAGTCATAATTGGCAAAAAGCCAGCTACGCTCTACCTTTAAAATATGGGCCAAGATCACCTGCGCATCCAAATGAGCCGTTTCAACATCTGCACCGCGCAGACGTTGGGTGGCGGAGATAATGGCACGACCAATGGTTGTCGAGGGCATCAAGCGCCATACAATTTGTTGTAAGATGATTGGTTTCTTTGGCTCGGTCTGTCTAGGTTCTGGTCTAGGTTCTGGTCTGTACTCTGGTATTGGTTCGGCAACAGGTTGGAATGCTGGCCTTGGCATCGTTTTTGGTCCCGCTGGGCGAGGTGGCAACGTTGTGGGGTTGAGTGTGGCAGGATTCAATGTTGGGTTAATGAGCAGTGCATTGGTGGCATTGGTGTTAAATAAGGCTGCATCTGTGTGCCAATCATCTGCGTGCCAATCATCTGTGTGCCAATCATCTGTGTGCCAATCATCTGTCCTTAAAGTTGCTTGGGCGTTCTGGGTCATTGAAGATATTGTGCGATTGCTCATAGCCGTGCTATTGTTCATGGCATGGACATCAAGTGAAGGTTCATGATGGTGTGTATCAGTAAGTGTGTCTGTAGGTGTGTCTGTAGGTGTGTCTGTAGGTGTGTCTGCGAGGCTTGCATCTTGATCTATCAACATAGACTGTGTTGTGGTGCTTGGCTGGACATTTGTCAACATGGTTTCTGGTTTCCCCCAATAAGATTGTTCGAGGGTGTTTGTTTGTGTTGGTTGATGTGACACAATTTCCGCTGTTTGATTCGGTGTTGTGACAGGTGTAGGTCTATAGAAAGTGTGAGGTCTGCGATGAGATGACGACGACGGCCAAACATTGACCTGCAAAATAGCCAAATTGCCCTCCTTTACTATCATACAACGGCAATGTTTGAATGGCTTATGATGGCTTTTCTGTGGCTTTGCCCAGACAGGCAAAACCAACCATACAACCAGACATACTTGCCCTGTAGCGTGGTTATTATCAATAAGTGTGAATACAAACGAAACTAAATAGGTACGTTATTCTATAACATAACTTGTGTTGATATATACCCTATGGATGCATGAATAGGTCATGCTCCGATAAAAAACGTATCCACATTTGTGATTATCATGTTTGCTTTGTTATGGTTAAACGATGGAAATTATATCAGAAGTACTTGGAATATTTCTGAATGAAATTATACAAAACTCTAACGTTATTCTCACGATCTCAACGACTTCCGGACGATTACACCACCATGTTCGTATGATGATGCTACGAATGCGTTGATTGAGGATTCGTCAAGAGGTTGCTCACTGAGCCAGCGAACGTCATTATTCGCCATTAGGCTAATCCACAAAATAAATTACCCACAAGCTCGCGGAGTTAGGCGGGGTACCCTCTGGGTCCTACTGCCGGCTCTCCCCTGTGCAACCCGCAATAGAGATTACACGCAGTAGAATCTACCTCTGGTAGAACCGAAAATTCGGGAAAAAAGACGCAGTAGACAGTTAAAATGCCGCTTCGGTGCAAATCATCGAAATGGCTCTGAAATCCGGC
>JBCCFC010000445.1:0-9624 GCA_039029935.1 Chloroflexota bacterium | reverse complement strand
TGCAAATCGAAACCTTTGATCCCCATGAACCCTTTTTTAGCCATCAAAAGCACAAGGATCACTACCCACATGACTATGATGGTCCGCACTTTGACTGGCCGAACTATGGCCGCGTGACCGAGCCACCCGAACAGGTGAAACATGGTCGCTATGAATATGCCGCTGTACTCAGCCTGTGTGATGAGCAGTTGGGCAGGGTGTTGGATATCATGGATGAATTCGAGATGTGGGAGGACACCATGCTGATTGTCTATACCGATCACGGCTTCTTATTGGGTGAGCATGAATGGTGGGGCAAGTTGGTGCAACCTTGGTACAACGAGAATGCACACACACCGATGTTTATGTGGGATCCGCGCACGGCCATCGCGGGTGAACGTCGTCAGAGCTTGGTTCAATTGATTGATATTCCAGCCACCTTGCTCGACTACTTTGGCTGTCCACTGCCTCAGGATATGCAGGGTGTTCCCCTGAAATAAACCATCCTCAACGATACACCTGTACGTGAGGCAGCACTCTTCGGCGTGCATAGTGGTCATGTCAACTGCACCGATGGTCGCTATGTCTACATGCGCTGCCCCGTGTCAGAAAACAAGCCGTTGTTTGAGTATACCGTCATGCCCACCCACATTCGTTTTATGTTCACAGTTGAAGAGCTCCAGACGATGGAACTAGCCGAACCATTCACCTTCACCAAAGGCTGTCGTACCATGCGGCTCGAAGCCTACCATTGGGTAGACCCTGTTCCTTTTGGGACGCTGTTGTTTGACCTAGAGACAGACCCGCATCAAACCCAACCGCTGGATGACCCTGATATTGAAGCAATGATGATCCAGCATCTTATCCGCTTAATGAGAGATAATGACTCACCTGTCGAGCAATTTGAACGGCTGGGGTTGACTGAGTATACAAAATAGGTAAGGCCATTTGATCTGGTTTATCCTTTTTTCAGCAAAAAAATAGAGAGGGACGACCGCTAGCGGTCGTCCCTCTCTATTTTTTTGCTGTTATTGCTGATTGATAGCAAACTATCCGCTATACACTGCCCGTAACCGCTTCTTTGGTGCGAAGATGTTCACCCCCATACGACTAAGCGTGTCGCCTTTAAAAAGTTGATAGTACAGCACACCTGCTACATGCATCGCAAGCAACGCACCAATGATGGCTGATGATGATTCATGCAACCCCGTCATCAACGTTTCGCGCACCTGATTGGGGTCGATGCTAAAGGGCATCAACGCAGCCCCCAACCCAATGCCGTTGGCAAACAAAATGCCGACACCGCTAAAGACTGTCATCAGCACAGCCAACAAAATCAGACGGTGGTTCCACGTGATTGCCCGTTGTCGCCAGGTTGACAAGCCCGCTAACATATCCGGTGAGCGGTCCGCAAGATACCAGAGTACTTGAACGGTGCTCAGTCCCAAAAGTGCCATCCCTAAGCCAATATGCGATTGGTAGAGAAAAGGGTTGCCCATATCGCTGGTTGCCCAGAGTAGAATAATCAGCAGTGCATTGCCCCAATGTAAAAACCGTGCCACACTGCCATATGCCACAGATGTATTTCTCATTGTTTTATATCCTTTATTAGAACGCAGCACATGACCCCGCATGTCGCTACGAATATCGTTAAATTTATGAGCAGAGCATGGTCCATCATACCCTTTTGAAAATTTCTCTTTCCAGATTTGTTTTTTGTTCTTGTTTTTAGTATAGCATTTGCAGTAAAGCTGATTTCAAAATGAAGATTAACCACTGTTAAATCTGCGTTAACGGATGATTCGTTTGCTAGAAAAATTGGTTTGGTTGCTTTTGTCCAAAATGGCACTTGTGAGGAGTCCAATTTTAATTATAATCAAAATCATTTGATAATTTCAGAAGAAAAATCCCGATGATACTATCGTCCCTCATGAACATGTAAAGACCGATAGTTAATTTGTGAATTGTTGAATGATTAATGATGAGTAAGACAAGGAGCCAAATAATGAGTGAATTTGCAAAGACAGACCTAAATCGCGTAAAACGGATACCCAATCGGGGGGCGTATGACAAAGAGACAATCTATGGGATTGTGGATGATTCGCTGATCTGCCATGTCGGGATGGTCAATGAGGATGGTCAGCCAATTGTGATTCCGACAATTCATGCACGACAGGGAGACAATATTCTGCTGCACGGCGCCAGCACAAGCCGCCTGCTTAAGCACGTGGGAGCAGGGCATGACATCTGTATCACGGTGACACATATTGATGGCTTGGTCTTGGCGCGATCTGTGTTCCACCATTCAATGAACTACCGCTCGGCAGTGATGTATGGCAAGGGGCGATTCATCACCGACCTTGATGAAAAGATGGAAGCACTGGAAGTCTTCACAGAGAAGCTGATTCCAGGGCGGTGGGCCGATGCACGACCACCAACACCCAATGAAGCCAAGGCCACGCACATTGTTGCGGTCCCCATTGACAGCGGCTCGGCCAAGGTCCGCGCTGGGCAACCTGTTGATGATGAGGAGGACTATGCACTGGATGTCTGGGCTGGTGTCTTGCCCATGCGCACCGTGTTTGGCGAGTTGGAAGTGGATCCACTGCTGAAAGATGGCGTTGTTGCGCCTGCCTATATTCATGAGTATGCGGCGAGTCAGCAGTGAGTTGGTCTGATGTTTGATGTCTTTTAGCTTGGGCCAATAAAATGAGGGGTGTCTCAATTTTTTTAACATTGGGATACCCCTCATTTTATTAGACCAAGCTAGTTGGTCGCTCCGATATTTTATCAACCAGTGAGATGTATTTTGCGTATTTTATTCCTGTTATTTTTTAGTGTTGTGTGATATTGTAATTCTGTCGTCTATGACGACATCATGATGTTTATGTGATTTTCGATTTTTTAATTGAATAGGAAAGTATAAAGCAGTATCACAGATTGTTTATCTGTGACGTAGGTAGCCAACCTGCGATACTGTTCTCAACTAATAGATGCGTCGTATTATTCAACTCATTCTCTATATCGTTATCATCCTATCACCGCTGCCTTTGTATAGCCAGTTCAAGGTGAATGCCGCGCCGATTCCGCCTGGTGTGCATTTGGGTGGCCTGCCGTTGAGCGATGTCAAGGAAATAGAGACTGCGCGCGCTCATTTGGAACAAGTATATAAGACGCCTGTTGAGGTCTGGTTCAACGACCAGCGGCTCGTCCTCAAGCCAGAAGAAATCGACTTCTACATTGATGCTGACCAAATGGTTGCTGAGGCCAGCCAATACTTAGAGGGGCCAGCCTTTATCGACATTGCCGTACGTCATGCGCTGGGGATTGAGCAACGACAACGTGATATCCCTGTGCGCTACATGCTCAATGTCGAAGCCCTTAAGACATGGCTGAATACCATTGCCGCTGACTATAACCACGAACCGCAACGTCCTCGTGCCGTGACACCGGACCAACGTTGGGTGGAAGAGACACCTGTGGTCGTCAATATCGACGCTACGTTACCACAAGGATTTGTCGGCACATATCGACGCGACTGGCTTTGGGTAGACGGAAAACCGGGCTATGAGCTGGATGTGGAAGCCAGCATTCTGCCGCTTGTTCAGGCTCTCATCAGCGACACGGATCGAAGTACCAGACTCGTATTAATTGAAACACCACCCCCGATTCCATCCATGACCGACCTTGAAGAAGTGTTGGACAATTATCTGATGAACTTCCCTGGTTTTGCCGCTATCTATGTACATGATCTACGCCACCGTCAAGAAGCCCATGTCGATACAGAGGTTGCCTTCTCTGGCATGTCCACGCTCAAGATTGGCATCGTCACCGCCGTGATGACCCTGATTGATGGGCTACCTGCCAACAGCCAAGCCAGTACCGAACTCGGTCAGTGGATGGACTTTGCGTTGGGTGAAAGCAATAACTATGCGGCGAACCTGCTGGTACAATATCTAGGGGATGGCAGCATCCCAGCAGGAGCCAGCCAGTTCACCAACTTTTCGCGGCAACTGGGCCTGGACAGTACCTACATGCAATCGGGCTATGACGCACAGACACAACTGCCACAGATTCCCACACCGGGCAATCAACGTGAGGATTGGCAGACGAATCCTGACACCAATCTGCAATCCACACCGCTGGATATGGGACGATTGCTGTCAGCCATCTATGACTGTACACAAAACACGGGTTTCTTAATTGACACCTTTGGTCAAGGCGAAAATCCTGCGCTTACACCCGAAGAGTGCCATTATATTCTATTTTATCTAAGCCACGATGAGTTTGAAGAGTTGTTGTGGGCGGGATTGCCGCAGCCCCGTGATGCATGGATTGCACACAAACATGGCTTTGCCTTTGAGTCACACAGCGATGTCGCCATCATCTGGGGGCCAACGGGACCGTATGTGGTCAGCGCGTTTCTCTATCGGCGTGGCTGGCTAGATTGGAATACCAGCAATCAGGCGATGAAAGACTTGAGCCGCATTACGTGGAACTTTTTTGAGTTTCAGAAAGCGTATCTGGATGCCGAGGAAACGGCAACGTGGGCAACGCCGATAGAGTTACTTGTGCCACCTGCATATGTACGAATTAACGCCTCCAACTGAACCAGACCTCCGAAAGGTACTTGGAGAAATCTGATTCTATCCAAATCATTTTGCTGCACCTCCCGGAGGTCTTCCCTTTTTTGTTTATGCGTTTTATAATCACTCCATGAGTACACCAATTTTAACCACAAAGCTATACATACCAACCACACGTACCCGATTTGTTGCGCGTCCTCGACTCATTGAGCAACTGGCTGCTAAACGAGAAGGCAAACTGACGCTCATTTCTGCCTCTGCGGGCTTTGGCAAAACCACATTGGTCAGCGAATGGATTGCTGTATGTCAACAGCCCGCCGCATGGTACTCTCTGGATGATGGTGATAACGATCTGACGCGATTTCTCACATACCTCGTGGCGGCTTCACGGACAGTTGACCCGACCATCGGTGCGGATGTATTGGCTCTTCTCCAGTCGCCACAATCATCACCTATCCAGACGATTCTGACGACCTATCTCAATGCCATAACGACCCTATCCAACAGCTTGATGCTCGTGCTGGATGATTATCACGTAATCCATGCGGATGCCATTCACCAAGCCCTCGCCTTTCTGCTCGACCACCTACCGCCGCAAATGCACATCGTCATCACCACGCGTGAGGACCCACCGCTGCCCCTTCCTCGATTGCGCGCACGGGGGCAGTTGGCAGAGTTACGCGCACCGGACCTCTGCTTTACGGCGCACGAGGCAACCCAATTTTTCTCTGAGGTGATGGGCTTGGCCCTATCGACCGATCAAGTCATCGCACTATCAACGCATACCGAGGGCTGGATTGCGGGGTTGCAATTGGCGGCGATTTCTATACAGGGGCGTACAGCGACTGCATCCCAAACCTTTATCCAAACCTTTACGGGAAGCCACCAGTTTATTTTTGACTATCTCATTGAAGAGGTGCTACAGCATCAACCAGACCCGATCCGCGACTTTTTGCTGCAAACGTCGATTCTGGATCGCTTGCACGGTACGCTCTGTGATGCGGTGACAGGGCAGGATGACGGCAAGTCTATGTTGGTTCATTTGGAACGCAGCAATTTATTTGTTGTGCCGCTGGATGACCAACGCCAATGGTATCGTTATCATCATCTATTTGCGGATGTACTACAAACGCGCTTGCACGAGGAGCAGCCAGCCGCAGTGTCAAGATTACACCGCAGTGCTAGCAATTGGTATGCGCAGAATGATCTGCCGATGGATGCTGTTCATCATGCCCTTGCGACACAGGATTTTGCGTGGGCGTCGGACCTGATTGAGTTGGCACGACCTAGTATTGAGAAAGGGTATCGCGATACTATCTTTCGTAGCTGGGTAGAGGCGTTGCCAGCCGAGTTGGTATACACCAGACCAGTCCTCAATTTGGGGTATGTATTTGCGTTATTAGAAGCCGGTGAATTGGCAGAGGTGGAAGCGAGATTGCAGGTGATTGAGGGATGGCTGGATGCCGTGCAAGAGACACATGGCATGGATTGGCACAAGGTCAGAGCGAATCCACTGCACGGCATGATTGTTGTAGACGAGGCACAATTCCAAGCGTTACCAGCATCGCTTTCCACAGCGCGCACATACTACACATTGGCCGTAGGCACACTCAGTGATACGGTCAAATATGCACAACAAGCACTTGACCACTTTCCAGAGGGCGATTATGTCCGCCGTGGACAGGTATCGGGTCTGCTGGCACTGGCTCATTGGGGACATGGCAATCTAAACGCCGCCCTTGAAGCCATCGCCATGGCTGCGGATTACACAGAAAAAGCGGGCAGTCTCCTCGACATCATTGGCGGTGCATTTGTGGTGGCCGATATCCATATCACGCTTGGACAACTCAACGAAGCCATCCGTGCGTATGAACGTGCCATCCAAATTGTGGCTGACCATGATGAGGTCATCGTCTTGGGCATTGATAATGTCTATTCGGGTCTAAGCGACCTCCATCGCGAGCAAGGTGATTTTGCCGCCGCAACAGAGGCATTAGCCATCAGCAAACGGTTGGGGGAGCCGCGCGCAGAACGCATATGGCACTATCGTTGGCTGATTGCACAGGCGAAATTGCAGCAAAGCGTAGGCAATCTTGATGAGTCACTCGACCGATTCAATCAGGCCGAGCGGCTCTATATCCGCAACCCTATGCCCGATGTACAACCCCTCGCCGCAATGAAAACGCGGATATGGCTAAAACAGGGTAAATTGGCGGATGCCTTAAACTGGGCGCAAGAACGTGGATTGGCAGTAGATAGCAGCCTGAGCTATTTACAAGAATATGAACATATCACATTGGCAAGGGTTCTTCTTGCACAGTATCAGGATGATCCAACCGAGAGCCTGATGCAGCAAATACACCATCTACTGAGCCGACTCCTGCAAGCCGCCGAAGCAGGTCACAGAATAGGCAGCGTCATTGAAATCCTTATCCTACAAGCACTCGCCCATCACGCCCAAGACAGTTTGCCCGCTGCGCTTGCACCACTAGAACGCGCACTATCATTGGCCGAGCCAGAAGGCTATGTCCGCACATTTGTGGACGAAGGACCACCCCTGTCGCAACTGCTTCAGAATCTCATTGCCCGATACTTCATGCCAAACTATACAAACAAACTATTAGCCGCACTTGAAACCGAAAAGGAATCAACGGATACGACTCCCCCCATCTCCCCATCTCCCCACCTCCCCACCTCCCTATCTCCTCTCATCGAGCCACTCAGCCAACGCGAGCTAGACGTACTTCGCCTATTTAAGACCGAGCTTTCCGGGCCAGAGATCGCGCGTGAACTGGTAATTGCACTGAGTACAGTGCGGACACATACAAAGCGTATTTATGGAAAATTGAGTGTGAATAATCGACGTGCAGCAGTTAGACGCGCAGAAGAGTTGGGTTTGATTTAGCGGTACAAAAGTGCTAGGCTGCCTTCGCCGCTCTTTCAGCCATTTTCTCTTCATGCGCCGTGCTTCCCTCTATCTTTCTCTAGAACGTTTACCAAGGCTGGCTTCTTGTCAATTGCTACCAGCTATGGTACGCTCTGATTCCAGTATGCCACCGTTAAATCTTCGTTGAAAATGAAACTTAAACGAAGATTTAACGGTTTATTAATAAAATAACAGATTAATTATTAGTGAATTATTTCCCTGCCTACCTCTCTAATTTTCAAAGGAGAAAGAAAATACAATGTGGTTTGAACAAGTTTTACGCAAAGAGACAGGGTGTGTCACCTATCTCGTTGGGTCATCAACAACGGGCGAGTGTATGGTGTTTGACCCGTTGTGGGATACGCAGCCCTATTTAACTATCGCCAAGAAGCAATCGTCGAAGATACGTTATGTGGTTGACTCTCACAGCCATGCGGACCATGTGTCGGGCGCACAGCGGCTGGCACATGTGACAGATGGTGAACTGGTCATGCCTGCGGCGGCAGATATCACCTACGAGGCAACGCGTGTGCAAGGGGGCGACAAAATCGAGATGGGTGAGGTGACGCTGGAATTTATGCATACCCCTGGTCATCGCCCAGAGCAGTTGTGTGTGCTTGTCATCGACAGAAGTCGTGGCGACAAGCCTTGGTGTATGCTCACAGCCGACTTCCTGATGGTGGGTGACTTGGCGCGACCGGACTTGGCGCAAGGGGGTGAGGAGGGGGCGCAAGTCCTCTTTGATGAATCCTTGCCCAAATTGGCGGATTTGCCCGACTTTGTAGAAGTATACCCCGGCCATGTGTCGGGTTCGACCTGAGGACGCGTTACCAGTGGCAAGTTTGCCACCACAGTTGGGTACGAACGTCATTTCAACGACGCACTTCAGTTTGAGGACCGCGACGCCTTTGTCAAGTTTATGAACGAAGATCAGCCGCTGCGTCCTGCCAATATGTTAAACATTGTCGAGATCAATCAAGGCAAGCGTCCCTATAGCATGGATGAGCCTCGCAGTAAAGGGCTTCGGGCGCAGGATGTAGCGCGGATGATGGGTGATGGACATATTGTCATCGACACACGCTCGCCTGCTGATTTTGGGGCAGGTCATCTGCCGGGAACCTATAATATCCAACTGAGTAGCCCAGAGTTTGAGCAACGTGTTGGCTGGGTAGCTCCCATCGATGTGCCGATCATTCTTGTCACCAACAATGACGCCGAGGCCCAAAAAGCGATCCGGCTGATGGCCTTTTTGGGGTTGGATGGCCGCGTGGCCGGTCATCTGGTTGGCGGCTTTGATGGCTGGATTAATGCGGGTCGGGCGCACAGCACCATCCCACAGTTGAGTGTCCATCAGTTGGAGGCGCATTTGCTCAATGGCATCAACATGCAGGTTTTGGATGTGCGCGAAACGTCTGAGTGGGCAGCGGGTCATATCAATGGTGCGCATTACATGAACTACAAGTATATGACGCAGCAGATTGGTACACTGTCTCTGCAAACAGAGCAGCACATCTCGGTTATGTGTGCGCGCGGAATGCGCTCTAGCACGGCGTGTAGTATTCTTAAGATGAGTGGCTATGAACACATCTATAATGTGACAGGTGGTATGTCGGCGTGGAACGCTGCGGGGTTGCCAACAGTGATGTAAATGGTCAGCCTAAAATTCAGCCTGATCGGGTAATAATGATACAATAAAGCACTGATACGGAAGGATATACATCCGTATTGGTGTTTTTTGTTTCTCTAAATGTATATTTTCAAGTGTAATAGAATATATCTGTTGAGCATAACCAGCCCAGAAACAGGGCACACACAAGCTGTCTCTGATGCACCACAACCGCTCTTTCAAACATGGATAACAGAAACAATCGGTTATCGTGCTCGTCCAACAGCCATTTTTCGCAACTATCAATTTGAATTTCTTTGTAATGGTCAGAAAGAGGTTGAACACAAAGAGCTGGACTATAGAGTCACTCCTACAAAGGCTGGAATCTCCTCTGGTACGACGCTGATTCTTTGCCTCGTAGGAATGGCTAAATGGACTGGTCAAATTGTTCAACCTGTTACTGACCATTACAGACTCAGGATGATTCTTACCTTGCATCCTGATTTCACCGTTGTGGGCGAGGCCAC
>JBCCFC010000444.1:0-9624 GCA_039029935.1 Chloroflexota bacterium | reverse complement strand
GTCGCGGATTAAGGGATCGCGGATTGGCTTCACGCTAATCCGCGATCCCTTAATCCGCGACTCTATCACGCCTTAAACCACCCCTCTTGCAGTTCAATCGGGTTCGACCATGCCCGCTTCCCATCATCTGTGCGCACGGTCACACGGCAATAAGGAGAGGGGAAACTGGACAGGTTAAACTCCGCTTCGGTGATGCCGTCGCCGTGAATACGTTGGGCGCGGGCGCGATTGCCAGCCACAAAAATTGAGTTGGCGGGTGAGCATTTGATGCTGATTTTCTCACCTGGAATCACAGTAATATCGTGAATTTCCGGTCCTGTGCTGGCGTAGAAATGCCCTGCCTTGAGCGCGGTCAGCAGGGCATCGGGCGCAAGCGACTCGCTCTTGACATGCACCCAACCCATGCCAAAGTCGTTACGGTAGGGTAGCCCATGAAAGTCGTCGGACGCCTGTGCAAAGTAACGTTTGCCACGTCCGGTCAACACATCCAAATAGGCCCAGCTATCAGCGCGATCATTTTCATCATGCGAACCACCATTGTAGATTTCGATGGCGTGGACTGGCCCCAGTGTATGTGCATCGCCCTCGGTCATCACGCAACGATTGGGGTGCGCAATGGTGACATAGGCTCCTGCCGCCACCGCACGTTTGGCGATTTCGGGACCTGTCTCCACACCCGTCTCTGTCTTAAGAGGCGGCACAAAATCCATCGGCAACCCCACCGCGACAATATGCCATACCTCCCCCATCTCGGTGGTTGGCACATGCAGTTCTGCCCCTGTGAGCATGGTAAAGTCATCCGTACACAGATGCCGGACAGCGGTGATAGGATAATTATAGCGTTGGGTAAAGTGATTGGTGATGGCGACAAAGTCGTAGCCTGCCTCTTGATATTTCTGGCGAACTTGCTCAGTCGTCAACCGTCCATCAGATTGGGTACAGTGTGTGTGCAGATTGCCCTTCCAAAAGTGACCCGGCTTGTCAAATGGTAGATGCTGCATGATGCCTCCCATCACGCGTCCCTTGGCAGACACAAAACGATCCAACGCGCAGAGAACAATCCACTTCTGTAAATCCTGCTGCTCCTAGCAGTTCACGATGTTGCTCAATCCGGAGTCGCGTCGATTTTGAGTGCGCATTCTCATCATCGGAAGCCACAAAATCAGCGTTGATGAATAGACCACCATCAGCCAGCAGGTCATGACAGTGACTGTAAATATCGGCAATCCGCTCGGCCCCACCCACATCATGCAATGATTGCATCGACACAATGACATTGAGTCGACCATCGGTGACCTGTTCTGCTAACAAAGTGGGCCACGCATCCTCAGTCAAATCGGCCAGCACAAAGGCACATTTGGTGTCCACAGGCAACTGCTCTGCTGTGAAATCTAAAAATGGCTGCATAAAGTCCAGCCCGACATAGTGCATTGTCGGAAATGCCTCACACAGCGATGTAGCGATGAACCCCGGTCCGACACACAACTCAGCCACGACAGGTGCGTCCAGCCCAAGTTGCTCAATCTGCTTGATGATGTGCGCCACAATCTTAGTCCGCTCCTCATACCCATCGTTGAGACGAGCGAGATAGGGCGCGACATCGGCTTTGGTTTGAATATTGCGAAATGTAGTCATGCGTGGAATTGTATCATAGGGTGGGCGAAATGATGATATGTGAGCATTTATCAAACGGCGATGGCTGTGGTATACTATGAACAAATGATTCATTACCATTTGAGTCACTTAGATTTGTACACATCTGTTAACAAGTTTATGGGAGAGCCACTTAATCACATGACAACATATCCTGAAATTGAAGAAACGCGTTTGCTTTTTGCAAAACAAACAGAACTGGAAGCAAAAATTAAAGAACTTCGTACAGAGATTGAGCAAAATCATCTTACGCTTATACAAGCATTCTTTCCCTATCTTTTGCCCATTTATGAGAAATGGCGACCTCATATAGGGGAAGTGGCCGTTTTGGTGAATTTTGAACACAGTTATTGCCATGATGTCATCGTTCGTGAAATTAACGGGTATAGGGTCCGCGCGCAGGAAGGGGATAAAAGTATGTATCACCGATTTGAGTTAAATCCTGACCTAGATGGATATATAAAGCCTGTCTTTATCCTGCCTAAACAAAATTTTGATGAGATTAAAGCAAGCTTTGAACTTCACTATTACTCTGTCTAGTAGCGTTGGATACGTTGTTTCATAACAAATTCATCCTTTGACAGGAGAATTAATCATGAAAGAGGGAGCATAAATGCGCACGTTTAACACAGCGGGTCCAATCGAAACTGACTATCACTATTATTTGCCGCCATTAGAACGATTTGAGTTAGATCAGATTGAGTTTTTAATTCATCAGCGAAAATACTTTATTCTACATGCACCACGACAAGTGGGCAAAACAACCTTTATGCTGTCGATGATGGATTATCTCAACAGTCAGGGTGATTATCGCTGCCTCTATATAAATTTGGAGACAGCACAGGCAAGCCGCGAAAATGTCAATCAAGCAATGACTGTCATTATTGGAGAAATGGCATCTCAGGCTAAAAAATTTTTAGGTGATCCCTTTATTGATGATATGATGATCGATGCCATTGCTAAATATGATGTAAGAGCTTTCTCGGAACTGTTGGCACTCTGGTCAGACAAAAGCGATAAACCCTTGGTCCTGTTACTTGATGAAGTTGACGCTCTCGTCGGGGATACACTGATTTCGCTTCTACGACAACTACGTGCTGGGTATGCCAACAGACCCAAACATTTCCCCCAGAGCATTATTCTGTGTGGTGTCCGTGATATACGCGATTATCGTATTCATTCAAGCGCGGAGAAGACTATCATCACGGGGGGCAGTGCCTTTAATATCAAGGTTGAATCGTTGCGCATGAATAACTTCAATCAAGCAGATGTTCATGATCTCTATCAGCAACACACTGACGAGACCGGACAAACATTTACACCTGATGCCTTAGCTCTCATCTGGGAGCTGACACGTGGTCAACCTTGGCTAGTGAATGCATTGGGCTATGAAATCTGTTTCCGCACACCAGAGGCTCGGCGGTATCGAGGGACAGTCACAGCCGAGATGATTCAAATCGCGAAGGAGGATATCATCAAACGACGTGAGGTCCATCTTGATCAACTGACCGATAAGCTCAAGGAGGGGCGGGTACGGCGTGTGATTGCGCCGATGTTGAGTGGCACGTCGCTGGATGAGAATGTGCAGGATGATGATATTCAATATGTGGTTGATTTAGGGCTGGTGCATCGGGGACCAGATGGGTTAGAGATTGCCAATCCGATTTACCGCGAGGTTATCCCGCGTACCCTCAACTACATCACCCAACTCAACTTTGAAAGCACCATCAAGCCTCATTGGTACATTGCACCCGATGGCCGTCTGGACATGAACAAGCTGATGACCGCTTTCCAAAACTTCTTTCGCGAAAACTCAGAGCATTGGCTCAAACGCTTTCAATATCAAGAGGCAGGACCACAGCTTTTGTTGCAAGCCTTTTTGCAGCGCATTGTCAACGGTGGGGGACGAATTGAACGCGAATATGGGCTAGGTCTTGCGCGCACGGATTTGTTTGTCGTGTGGTCATTGCCGTCGGATGAGGATACGCCAGACCTTAGCATTGACAACCGCCAAAAAGTTGTCATTGAGACCAAAATTCGATATGGTGATTTAGAGAAGACCATCAAAGCCGGATTAAAACAGACATGGCAGTACATGGATAAGGCCAACACAGCAGAGGGACATCTGGTGATTTTTGACCGGAGTACAACAAAATCGTGGGGCGAAAAAGTATTTCAGCGGAAAGAGACATTTAATAACGATGAAATCATCGTCTGGGGCATGTAACTTATTACGGCCCCAACTCACCCGTTGCCATAATCGTCCCCGCTACTGCTAATGTCTTAACTTGGCTTGGCAAGTCATCCATCATCTCAGCCAACCACGCCATCAGTTGCTCTCGCAGTTCAGCCTCAATGACCGAGAATTCAGCCCGCCCCGTTAAATTCTTCATCTCATAGGGATCATGTTCCAGATCATAAAGCTCATCAAATTCCTGTGGATTCCACACATATTTATAGCGTTCGTTGCGAATCGCACGCACGGCAAAGCTCATGCCATTGTAGAGGTTATAGACACCATAGGCGGTTTGCGGCCACGCATCCACACAATCAGCCGGACAGTCATCGCGGCCAACCAGCGGTATCAGGTTGCGTCCAGCGCGGGGCTGTTTATCATCGGCATCCGCATCGATCAGCTCAAAAAGCGTTTCACCGACATCAATCAGGGACACAAAGCGTTCTTGCGTTGCTGAGACCGTATCTGGTTGGCGGATAATCAACGGAATGCGCCAGACTTCCTCATAGAAATACGCTCCTTTGTCAAAGCGATTGTGCGCACCTTCCATATCACCATGATCCGAGGTGAAGATAACGGTTGTCGATTCGCTCAGTCCCAAGCGGTCTAGTGCCTCAAGGACACGCCCGATGGCTTTATCGACGAGCATGATGTGGGCATGTGAGTAGGCGATGACAGTGCGCCACTCTTCCTCATCCAAGACAGATGTATCCATGCACGGCCACCATGCAATGGAGTGAAAGGGTGGACGCCCCTCGCAGTCATCGTGTAGACTGGCAGGCAGCTTGACGGTTGGCCGGAGTTGTTCGGCGATTCTGGCGTATTCTGCGGGTAAAAAGTGTGGAAAGTGCGGTGGTGCGGATGAGACGGTGAGGAAAAAGGGCTTGTCTTGGTTGCCTGATGCCCATTCCTCTAAGAATGCCACACCGTTGTTCATTACGGGGAAAGGCATCTTCTCTTCCTTGGCGGTTGCGATTTCGCCCCAGAAAGGACCCCGCCCCTGAATAAGTTGATCGCGGGTTTGACGATCATAACGCTCTTTGGCAAGCTGATAGGAAAAGTCACTGGTCTCTGGGTCATAGGGATGGCGATGAATTTCTACATCAGGGTCAAAACGGTGTGCGCCCCGTGCCTCTGGGTTGATAGGACCGAGATGCCATTTGCCAAAATAACCGACGTGATAGCCCTGCCGCACAGCTTCGTCGATCCACGTGCGCTCGCTCAAGGGCATAGACTGCTGCTGCGAGTAGCCGACTGCATAGTTGTCGAGTACACCTGTCTGGTGAGGCCAGCGTCCCGTCAACAAGGTCCCTCGTGCTGGTGTGCAGAGTGGACAGGTGGTGAAGGCGTTATGGAACACGGTTCCTGTTGCTGCCAGTCGGTCAATGTTTGGTGTTGGGATGTCGGCTCCACAGAAGCTAAACGCCCAAGCAGGCCATTGATCGGTTAAGATGAATAGGATATTGGGCTTAGCTGACATAGACTAAATCCTTTAGAATTCGTTCCCGCGTTCTTGGTTTCAACCCATCCATTGTGCCTACATCGACCCCTGTCCCCAGCAATTCTTCTAAATAAAACTGTAAGTCAATCAATCCAAATAGTCCTGTAGGGCGGTTAAATTCAACCAGCAAATCAATGTCACTCTCTGGTGTCGCCTCATTTCTTGCGGTCGAACCAAAAATTGCCAATGACACCACCCCAAATTTATGTTGTAGGTCTGCTTGATGTCTTTTTAACCGTTGAATGACGTCGCTGCGCTTCATGATTAGGTTCCTTTTGTTTCACAAACGAAAAACTACATCTGTTTTGTATGGCACACCAAGTATTCTTGATAAAAACAGCGACAACTGTAGAATAGAGCCAGTAGCCCTTACATCATCTTAGCATAGATGCATTCTTCGCTACAAATGCCCTTATGTATCGGTTGTGCGTTTTTACTTTTTTTATGATAAGCTACCCTCCATAGAGTTTTGGCTCATTGGGAATTCATGAGGTTGACAATCGTAGGTCATCGCTATTAGCGTGACACTCTTGATATACGCCAGAGCGTCACGCTAATAGCGATGACCTACGAGTCCAACAAAGTCTTATCACCCTTATGAATTTCTGTTGAACCAGAATTTTCTGAACAAAACGCAGAAAAATGTAATGGTCAGATAGATCATGAACAGATTTGATGCCAGCTTTCCGCCCCTATCCGCGTCTGTGTTTCTTGACGCGGATAGGTACCCAGAGGGTTCCCGAACGCGGATGCTCTTTGTTCAATTGATCATTACACAAAATGCAGAAAAAATGGTGGCAGAGGATAGTGTTTTAAAACATCAATGCAAGACCTATTACAAACCAAACTATTTATACCGTTAATGCCCTCCGGTGTGATCCCGCGCCCGCATCTGGTCGAACAACTCAATCGGGGGCTGGCGGGCAAACTGAGCTTGGTCACAGCACCCGCTGGCTATGGCAAGACCACGCTGGTCACGACATGGCTCCATCAGCTTGACGACGCACAGGTCATGTGGGTTTCGCTGGATGAAGGCGACAATGACAGTCGTCGTTTCTTCACCTATGTTGCTGCTGCCCTTTGCCAGTTGGATGAGTCCTTTGTTGCCATCAAAGATGAACTCATGCAGGACCCGCGTGCCGAACTGTCGCTCCCCGCGCTTGTCACCAGTCTGCTCAATGGCTTAATGGCCTATGGGCGTCGTACCGTCCTCATTCTGGATGACTATCACGAGATTGAGGAGCCAGCCATCCATGAGGCACTATCGCTGTGGTTGACGCACCAGCCACCCAACGCCCATCTGGTCATCACCAGCCGCACCGAGCCGCCGCTGCCACTGCCGCGTATGCGGGTGCGACGCCAGGTGACAGACATTGACACCGAGTCGCTACGGTTTAGCCGTGCCGAAGCCGCTGACTTTCTCAACCAGCACATGCATCTGAATCTCTCGGCAAACGATATTACCCAACTCGATTCAATCACCGAAGGCTGGGTTGCGAGTCTCCAACTTGCCGCACTCTCTCTCCAAAACAAGGTGGACCCAAGCGCATTTATCCAGACCTTCAAGGGGGATAACCGCTATATTGTCGATTATTTGGTCAACGAGGTGCTACATCGACAGCCAGGGTACATCCGTGATTTTTTGTTGCAAACGTCGATTTTGGAACGGCTCAATGTACAGCTATGCAACGCGGTGACGGGGCAGGTTGGCAGCCAGCATATTCTCGAAACGCTTGATCAAGCACGTCTCTTTGTCATTCCGCTTGATGACCGACGCCATTGGTATCGCTACCATCATCTCTTTGCCGACTGTTTGCAGGCTGAGTTACGACGCACAACGCCGGATGCGGTTGCCGCCTATCATGAACGCGCCAGCCACTGGTTTAGCGAACATGGGTTGCCAACAGAAGCCATCCAACATGCGTTTGCCGCCGAGAATAGCGAGTTGGCCGCAGACCTGATTGTCAGAAATATCCACAAAATGTTGTGGGAGCAGGGGGAGCTTCACCGCATCTGGCGGTGGATTCAACAGTTACCCAAGGCTGTGCTGCACAGTTCGCCCCATCTGTTGACGACCGTTGTCTGGCTCTATCAAGAGTTGTTTTTGGATCATGGGACCCATCTTGACACGTTATTGGATGACGCAGAGACGCTGTTGGCCGCCCCGGATGCCTCCTATTCAAGCGTCGAAGCGGCGGATGTAGGGATTCAAATTGCCCTTGCCCGTGCCAATCTTGCGCGGTTACGCGGCCACGTTGCCCAAGGGATTGACCATTGCGAGCAGGCCATGCAGTTGATTCAGGCCGATGTGTCGCCTATTCTCAAAACAGGCGCACTCCATTCATCCGCGCTCACCCATCATCAAATTGGCAACATCACACAGTCACTCACCTATAGCGCCATGCATTTTGATGCGCTAAGGCCCGATCAACCGTTTGACTACGCCAATCATGTCTTCCTTGCCTATCGTGTGGATGCCCTCCGTCTGCATGGTGAGTTGCAGCAGGCACAGGATGTGGTCAAACGATTTCTGCCAACACATACGCAAGGACAGCACCAAAGACACAGTACGGGGGCAGCGATGATTGCGGTCAGTCTCGCTGAGGTGCTGCGTGAGCGCAATCAATTCACGCTTGCCATTGACACACTTACGCCAGCCATCGAAACACTTAAGCCACAGCCGTCGATGGCCGTCGTGGTCCAAACAGCGGCGATTACACTGGCGCACATCTATCAAGCACAGGGCAGGGGGACAGAGGCGCTTCAGCTTTTGGCCGAGACGCAGCAAGACACGCAATCGGGTACGATCTACTCACCGGCGGCGCGTATCCCGGCCACCATCGCCTACCTGCATCTCCGTCAAGGGAATCTCGCCGCGGCCAAGGATTGGGTCGAGTTGGTGGGTCTTCGTGCGGATGACACACCGCGCTACATGCTTGAAATCGACTACTTGGTCCTAGCACGTGTCCTCATGGCGACGGGTGATGCTCAATCTGCGCAGACGTTGCTGGATAAACTCAAAACTGTGGCGACGGCAGGGGGGCGCGTTGCGCGGCTGATTGAAGTACTGATTTTGGAAGCGTTGACCTACCAGACCTTGGGCGAGCCAGAGAAGGCACTCCAGCAGCTTGCCCAAGCCATCCAACACGCCCAGCCAGCGGGGTTTGTCCGTGTGTTTGTGGATGAAGGCGAGGCATTGGTTCCCCTCCTCAAACAACTGGCGGGACGAGGCGTCGCCGTCACCTATATCCGGCAACTCTTGCCCCTGTTTGAGGCGGCGTCATCGACAACGTTGGGTTCACTAGCCAACCAACCAACAACTACATCACCCATTGTCGAACCTGAACCAGACGCGCTCAATCTTCTCCTCAATCCATTGACACAGCGTGAACTGGCAACCCTGCGCTACCTCGCCACCGACCTCACTATTCCAGAGATTGCCGAGCAGATGGTGGTCGCGCCCAGCACCGTGCGCACCTATGTCAAGCGCATTTATGGCAAGCTGGATGTGCATACACGGATTGAGGCGGTGAATCGGGCGCGGGCGTTGGCGTTGTTGGGATGAGATTTGCTACCCGGCATATTGAGGCGAAACCTTCGGAAGGTGACGCAAAATGTAACCGTTCAGCCCCCTGAGCTTGTCGAAGGGGGCGCACCGGCTTCGACAGGCTCAGCCTGCGGGGGGAGTGAACGGTTACCGCAAAATAGAGTCCACAACCAGCGTATGTATCGCCACCTCCCGAAGGTTAGGTTGCTTATGTCGGATAATGAAGTACTCTATGCTGGACGATCTTTTTGTACAATTGCTTCTTGACTAACGGGGGTTCTCGGTAGTGCATCCCAATCCTGTTCAGGCTAAGTTATGGGTACGATGCAACTGCCTCAGCCAGCCCAATCCCATTGACCAGACAAAACTCCTTGGCTTTCTTCGTGAACCCACTCACGGATAGATAGGCTGGCAACACGGTGACATTGTGCTGCTTTGCATAGTCCAACGAATTGATCTGCAAATCCGTGACCGCATCCATCCCTGCTGGCTTTTCTCTGTCACGTACTTCAATCATCAACACAGGTCCTTCCGCTGTGGTGATAATGATTGGACTTTGGACAAATGGGGAAAGTAGGTCAAGAGAAATTTCCTAAAAAGGAAAAGATGTACGATAGTATCGTACATGAATATAAACGAAAACCAAGGCGAAAGCCAACAAAACTTGATGGGGTTCCGCCAGAGAAT